>NZ_JBHJQI010000080.1:0-36550 GCF_042262805.1 Streptomyces sp. NPDC056361 | reverse complement strand
GGGTATGCGCGCGCGTACCCGGGCCCGGAAGTAGTGGCGGGGCCGACGTGCGCGCCACGGGGCCGGGCTCGTCGTCCTGGCCGTGGGCGCCGAACTCGCGATCGGCCACCCCACCGGCCGCGGCAGCGCCGAGGTCGGCATCCGCCTCTTCGGCGGTCCCGTCCTCTACGTGATCACCCAGGCCAGGTGGTACTGCACGTCCACCCGACAGGCCTGGGGCGTCCGGCTGCTCGCGTGCCTGGCCTGCGCCTGCGCCGTCGCCGGCGTCGCCGCAGTGTGGCTGCCGCCGCTCGTCTCCGTACTCGTCCTGGACGCGATCCTGGTCGGGCTGGTCCTCGCACTCGAACGGGTGTACGGCCGGGTCCTCGTGAAGATGCCCGCCGTGGACGCGGCCTGACCGGATCGCGCCCCTCGACCGGCCGCGCCCCTGTTGCGCGGGGCCGTTCATGGCGGATGGTTGCAGAGGGGGCCGATGGCACGAGGAGGCACGTCATGGGCATCGCCACCGTGAACCCCGCGACCGGCGAGACGCTGCGCACCTACGAGGCCCACGGGCCCGAGGAGGTCGAGCGGCGGATCGCCGCCGCGCACGAGGCCTACCGCCAGTACCGCACCACCTCCTTCGCCGAGCGGGCCCGGCTCATGCGCGCCGCGGCCACGCTCCTCGACGAGGACACCGAGGACATCGCCCGCACCATGACGCTGGAGATGGGCAAGCCCATCGCCGCCTCCCGCGCGGAGGCCGGCAAGTGCGCCAAGGCCATGCGCTGGTACGCGGCCAACGCGGAGGGACTGCTCGCCGACGAGCATCCGCCCGAGAGCGACGTCCAGGACTCCGGCGCCGACCTGGCCCGCGTCCACTACCGGCCGCTCGGCCCGATCCTCGCCGTCATGCCGTGGAACTTCCCGCTCTGGCAGGTGATCCGCTTTGCCGCGCCCGCCCTCATGGCGGGCAACACCGGACTCCTCAAGCACGCCTCCAACGTGCCGAGGACCGCGCTCTACCTCGGCGACCTGTTCCGCCGCGCAGGCTTCCCCGAAGGCTGCTTCCAGGCCCTCCTGATCGGCTCCCGCGACGTCGAGGGCGTCCTGCGGGACCCCAGGGTCGTCGCGGCCACCCTGACGGGCAGCGAACCCGCGGGGCGCGCCGTCGCCGCCGTCGCGGGCGACGAGGTGAAGAAGACCGTCCTGGAGCTCGGCGGCAGCGACCCGTTCATCGTCATGCCCTCCGCGGACATCGTCCGCGCCGTGAAGACGGCCGTCACCGCACGCGTGCAGAACAACGGCCAGTCGTGCATCGCCGCCAAACGGTTCATCGTCCACCAGGACGTGTACGACGACTTCTCCGAACGCTTCACGGCCGCCATGAACGCCCTCACCGTCGGCGACCCGCTCGACGAGTCCACCGACATCGGCCCCCTCGCCACCGCACAGGGCCGCACCGACCTGGAGGAGCTCGTCGACGACGCCGTACGCCGGGGTGCCACCGCCCTCTGCGGCGGCCACCGGCCCGAGGAGCCGGCGCTCCGGAACGGCTGGTACTACCGGCCCACCGTCCTCACCGGCATCACCCCCGAGATGCGCATCCACCACGAGGAGGCCTTCGGCCCGGTCGCCACGGTGTACCCGGTGCGCGACGTCGACGAGGCCGTGGCCGTCGCCAACGACTCGCCGTTCGGCCTCAGCTCCAACGTATGGACCCGCTCCCCGGACGAGGTCGCCTTCTTCGTCCGCGACCTGGAGGCGGGCGGCGTCTTCGTCAACGGCATGACCGCCTCGCACCCGGCGCTCCCCTTCGGCGGCATCAAGCGCTCCGGTTACGGCCGTGAGCTCTCCGGCCACGGCATCCGCGAGTTCTGCAACACGACGACGGTCTGGCAGCGCGCCTGACGGCCGTCGGCCTGTACCCGTACGCGCACCCGTACCCGTACGCGGGTCAGCCGCGCCTCCGACCACCGGCGGGCCCTCCCGGGTCCGTCGGTCAGCAGCGCGTCCACTCCGACAACCGGTCGGCCGTCCAGGTGTTGATGACCCGGTCCTCGGACACCCCGCACTCCTCGGCCCGCGCGCAGCCCAGGATCTGCCACTCCAGCTGACCGGGCGCGTGGGCGTCGGTGTCCACGGCGAAGTACGTGCCCGCCGCCACGGCCTGCCGCAGCAGCCGGCGGGGCGGGTCGAGCCGCTCGGGGCGGCTGTTGATCTCCACGGCGGTGCCCGACTCGGCGCACGCGGCGAACACCCGCTCGGCGTCGAACGCCGACTCGGGCCGCAGCCGCCCGCCCGCCACGAGCCGCCCCGTGCAGTGCCCCAGGACGTGCATCAGCGGGTCGCGCACCGCCCGTTCGAGACGGCGGGTCATCGCGCGGGCGTCCATCCGGAGCTTCGAGTGGACCGAACCGACGACCAGGTCGAGGCGGGCGAGCAGGTCCGGATCCTGGTCGAGCGACCCGTCGTCCAGGATGTCGCACTCGATGCCGGTCAGCAGACGGAACGGCGCCCACTCCTCGTTCAGCCGCGCCACCACGTCCAGCTGCTCCCGCAGCCGCTCCGGCGACAGGCCCCGGGCCACCGTCAGCCGCGGCGAGTGGTCGGTGAGGACCGCCCACTCGTGGCCGAGTGAAGCCGCCGCACGGCCCATGTCCTCGATCGTGGCGCCGCCGTCGGACCAGTCCGAGTGGAGGTGGCAGTCGCCGCGCAGCGCCGCCCGCAGCGCCTCGCCGCCGTCTCCCTGCCCGGTGGACCGCAGGGAGTCCTCGAGTTCCCGCTCCAGACGGTCCAGGTACGTCGGCACCCGGCCTTCCAGCGCCTCGCGGACCACCGTCGCGGTCTTCGGTCCCAGGCCCTTCACGCCCTCCAGGTCGCCCGTCGCCGCACGCCGCGCCGCCTCGCCCTCGGGCAGCGCGGCGACCGCGGAGGCGGCCGTGCGGAAGGCCCTCGCCCGGTACCCCGGTTCGCTGGACCGCTCCAGGAGGAACGCGATCCGGTTCAGCGCGGCCACAGGGTCCATGACGTGCCTCCGGAGATCCTCAGGCGCCGTTCGCCGTGGCGTCGGCCGGCACCGTCTCCGGGCCGATCTCGCACCAGACGGCCTTGCCCTCGCCGCGCGGTTCGACCCCCCACCGGGAGGCCAGCGCGTCGAGCAGGAGCAGTCCCCGCCCCGAGGTGGCGGCCTCGCCCGGGGTACGCCGGCGGGGCCAGGCGCTCGACCGGTCCTGCACCGAGAGCCGCACCCGCCGCACCGGCTCCGGCAGCACCTCCAGGGTCAGCACCGCGCCGCCCTCGGTGTGCAGCAGTACGTTGACCAGGAGCTCGCCCGTCAGCAGCTCGGCGTCGTCGGACAGCTCGGGCATGCCCCAGTCGCTCAGCGCCTGCCCGACGGCGGCCCGCGCGTCCGACAGGCCCTGCGGATCGGCCTGGTGGATGTACTGGTGGATGCGCGGTGCCCGCGGCGTGCCGGGGTCCGGGCTGCGGCGCAGCACCAGGAGCGCCACGTCGTCACCCGAGCCCCACCGCTCCCAGAGCCGCTCGGAGAGGTGGTCGGCGAGGGCCTCCGCCTGCGGCGGGCCGCTGCTGATCGCCTCCGACAGGGCGGCGAGACCCGAGTCGATGTCCGAGTCGGGCTGCTCGACGAGCCCGTCCGTGCACAGCACCAGCGTCTCCCCGGGCACGAGGTCGAGCCGGGTCTCCGGGAACTCCTCGTCCCCGAACACCGTCGCCAGGCCCAGCGGCAGACCGCCCCGCAACTTGGGCTGGCCGACGCGGCCGTCGGTGTGCCGGATCATCGGACCGAGGTGCCCCGCCCGTACGGCACGCAGCGTGCCGCTCGCCAGGTCGACCTGCGCGTACGTGCACGTCGCGAAGCGGTCGGTGTCGAGATCGGCGAGAAACCGGGAGGCCCGGGCCAGCACCGTCGACGGGGCGTGCCCCTCGCCTGCGTACGCCCGCAGGGCGATCCGCAGCTGCCCCATGATGGCGGCCGCGTGCGTGTCGTGGCCCTGCACGTCGCCCACGACGACCCCGACCCGGCCGCGGGGCAGCGCGATCACGTCGTACCAGTCGCCGCCGACCTGCCGGCCGCTCCACGCCGCGTGGTAGCGCACCGCGATCTCGCCGCCGGTGATCTCCGGGATCCGGCGCGGCAGCATCGTCGACTGGAGCCCGGTCGCGAGCTCCCGCTCCTCGTCGAACAGGATCGCCCGCTGGAGCGACTGGGCCACGATCGCCGCGAGACCGAGCGCCAGGTTGCGCTCGTCCGGGTTGAAGTCGGTGCGCCCCCGGTAGAACAGGGCCATGCCGCCGAGGGAACGTGCCTGCGCCACCAGCGGCAGATAGCAGGCCGCCCGGAACGGAAGCCGCTCCACGTACGGGGCGAGCTCGGGGAAGTCCCGCCCGAGCGACGGGAAGGCGGAGACGAACCGCGGCCGCCCGCTCAGCACCGCCTCGGCCAGCGGAAGCCCCTGGTCGAGGCGCCGGGTGCGGAAGTCGTTGAGCACGTCGAGGGAGTCGCCGCTCAACGCGATCACGTTCAGCGAACCGTTCTCGACGAGACCGAGCGCGAGCCCGTCCGCGCCGAGCCGGGCGAGCCCGCCGGGACCCGTCAGCGCGGCCGTGACGTCGTCCACCGTCACCGCTCGGGACAGCGCGTTCGTCGTCCGCTCGACGATGCTCGTCTGCACCTCACGACGCTTCTCCAACTCCTGGACGAACGCGAAGTTCGAGAGCTCGGCCGTCGTGTCCCGCACGATGCCGACGATCCGCCGGGCCCGCCCGTCCTGGGAACGCAGGATCCGCGCCTGCACGTGCGTCCAATGGGATGACCCGTCGGCCTGCGGGATGGCGAAGTGCGCGGTGTACGAGTTCGCCCCGCTCCTGACGGCTTCCCGCACGACCCCTTCGAGCCGCGCCCGCTCCTCGGGAGCGAGGCGTCCCACCAAGGTCACCGGGCGCCCGTCGTGGGCGTCCGGGGTCAGCCCGAAGACCAGCAGCCCCGACTCGTCGACATCGATCGTGCCCGTGTCGAGATCCCAGTCGAAGCTGCCGGTCCGGTTCATGGCGAGCCACTCGGCGGGCCCGATCTCGCCGTTGCGCGCATGCCGGTCGTCGTCGGTCATCCCCCTCATTGTCGAACCCGCACCCCGTCGACGCCATGGCGGCGACACGGCGTGGCGCGAGTTCGCCGCCGGGGATACGGGGATACGGGGATACGGGGATGGGGGGATGGGGCGGGCGGCTGCGTCGCCCCACGGCGTACCCGCGAGGGAGGGCGGGCGGCCTGGGCACCTGCGTACCCGGTGGGCAGGAGGGCATCCCGGGCACCTGCGTACCCGCGAGGGCGGGGAGCGCCGGGCCGCCGTGGTCGGACCGAGTGCCGGGGCCACGCAATGGTGGGCGGATTTCCGCGGCACCCGTGGCCGGCGGAGCCACGGAGGCGCCCGTCAGGGCCGGTGGAGTCCAGTTCCGGGACATCCGTCAGGGCCGGTGGAGTCCCGTACCAGAGCGCCCGCGAGGTCCGCCCGCCTTTAGAGAGCCGCCCGCGAGGCGGGCGGAATGCGCCGCCGCCCCGGAAAATCCCGTGGGGTCCTGAGTCCGCCGGGGCAGAATGAGCCGGTGCAGCCGTCCTACCGCGTCCTCGGCCCGTGCCGTGCCCTCCGTACCGACGACGGGACGGAGGCCGTCCTGGGGGGCGCGAGGCTCCGTGCGTTGCTCACCGCACTCGCCGCCGCGGGCGGCCGGGGGATGGGCCCGCGCGAACTGGTCGACCAGGTGTGGGCCGACGCCTTCGACGGGCCGGACCGTACGGCAGCGCTCCAGGCCCTCGTCGGGCGCCTGCGCAAGGCGCTGGGGCGCGAGGCCGTCGTCTCGACGCCCGGCGGCGGCTACCGCCTCGCCGCCGGCCCGGACGACGTCGACCTCCACCGCTTCGAACGCCTCGCCGCCGAGGGCGCCGCCGCCCTCGCCGACCACCATCCCGAGCGGGCCGCCGTCCTCCTCGACGAGGCCCTCGGCCTGTGGCACGGGCCCGCCCTCGCCGACCTGCCGGGCCGGGACACCGACCCCCTCGTCGTACGGGTCACCCAACGCCACGCCCAGGCCCGCCGCGACCGGTTCGCCGCCGACCTCGCCCTGGGACGGGCCACCGCCGTCCTCGCCCCGCTCGCCGCCCTCGCCGCCACCGAGCCGCTCGACGAGCCCCTCCAGGCCCTCCGGATCCGCGCCCTGCGCGAGGCCGGCCGCCCCGCCGAGGCACTGGCGGCCTACGAGGACGTACGCGCGACCCTCGCCGACCGCCTCGGCACGGACCCCGGCCCCGAACTGCGGTCCCTTCACGCCGAACTCCTGACGGCAGACGCACGCGGGGCGGCGACACGGTCCGTGGCGCGAGGCACGCGGGGGCTGGGTCCCCACGCTCCGGGACCGTCGGGCCCGGACAACGAGGCTTGGTACGGCCCGGACGTCGCTGCTGTTCCCGGGCCGGACGCAGCAGGGGGCTCCGAGTCCGCAGCCGACTCCGACTCCGCAGCGGGTTCGGACTCCGCAGCCGGTTCGGACGCCGCATGCCGCTCCGACAGGTACCCCGATGACTGGACCGGTCGACCGAACCCGCCGGGCCAGGACATGCCGGCTGTCTCCGACGCACCCCCCTACGGCCGGTCCGCCCAGTCCGCCCCAGATGCTCCGGCCTCATCCACCCCGCCCCCGTCCGCCCCGCCCCCGTCCGGTCCCCCCGCGACCGCCCCCTCCCTGCCTTCCCCGCCCTCCCTGCCCGCCCGCCTGACCTCCTTCATCGGCCGAGACCACGAACTGGACGCGCTCGCCGGCGCGTGGGGTCATCGGCGACTGGTCACCCTCACCGGACCGGGCGGCGTGGGCAAGACGCGGCTCGCTCTGGAGGCGGCGGAGACGTACCCGGGTCGGGTCCACCTGGCCGAGCTCGCCTCCGTGCGCGACGGGAGCACGGTGGCCGAGGCCGTCCTCACCGCGCTCGGTGCGCGTGACACCCAGCTCTGGCACCGTCCTGCCGTCACCGACGCGGACGTGAGGGACCCGTACGCGTCGCTGGTCGAGCACTGCGCGGGACGGCGGATGCTGCTCGTCCTCGACAACTGCGAGCACGTGGTCGAGGTGGCGGCCGAGCTCGCGGAGGCACTGCTCACGCGGTGTCCCGGTGTGACGGTGCTCGCGACGAGCCGGGAGCCCCTCGGGGTGCCCGGGGAGGTGGTGCGCCCGCTGGGGCCGCTGCCGGCCGAGGAGGCGCTGCGGCTCCTGGGGGAGCGGGGGGCGGCGGCGCGCCCGGGGTTCACGGTGGCGGAGGACGCGGAGGCGGCGGCGGAGGTCTGCCGCCGGCTGGACGGGTTGCCGCTGGCCATCGAGCTGGCGGCGGCGCGGCTGCGGCTGCTGTCGGTACGGCAGATCGCGGACCGGCTCGACGACCGCTTCCGGCTGCTCACGTCGGGGGCGCGGACCGTGCTGCCGCGCCAGCAGACGCTGCGGGCGGTCGTCGACTGGTCGTGGGAGCTCCTCGACGGCGCGGAGCGGGCGGTGCTGCGGCGGCTCGGGGTGTTCGCGGGCGGGTGCGACCCGGCGGCGGCGGAGGCGGTGTGCGCCGACGGCGGCGCGCACGGGACCGACGCCTGGACCGACGCCGTGACCGGTCTCGCGGACCCGGACGCTGTCGGTGGTACGGCCGGTGGTGCACGTATCCCGGCCACTGCCACCACCACGGTCGCCGCTGAGGCCGGCACTGCGGACACCCACGGTGGTACGGACACGTCGGACCGTGCCCGTACCACTGCCGACGACCCCGAGGCGGCCCCCGGCGGCGCGTCCGCCGACGTCCTTCACGTGCTGGGCGCGCTGGTCGACAAGTCGCTCGTGGTCGCCGCGCCGGGCGGGGCCGGGATGCGCTACCGGCTCCTGGAGACCGTCGCGGAGTACGCGGGGGAGCGGCTGGACGAGGCGGGGGAGCGGGCCGCGACCGAGCGGCGCCACCTGACGTACTACCGGGAGCTGGCCCGCAGGACCGACCCCGAACTGCGCGGCGCCGGGCAGATTCCGGCCATCGCCCGCTTGGAGCGCGAACACGACAACCTGCGGGCCGCGTTGCGGACGGCGGTGAGGCTCGGCGACGAGCAGGAGGCGCTGTGTCTCGTGCACTGCCTCAGCTGGTTCTGGCAGCTGCGCAACCACACGGTCGACGCCCGTACCTGGGCCGTCGAGGCGGCCGGGCTCGGCCCCGACCCGTTCCGGGAGCCGGTGCGCCCCGCCGAGCCGGTCGCCGGCCGGTGCGTGGACGTGCCGCCGCCGTGGAGCGGCGAGCGGCTCAGGGAGGCCCGGCGGGGCGGGCACCTCTACGCGCTCGCGACGCAGGGCGGCGAGGGCGCCACCGTGCTCGAACGGCCGGAGTCCCGCGCGCGGCTCGCCGCGCTCGTCTCCGCGTACCGGCCGGGTCTCCCGCAGACCTGCCGCCAGCCGGGCACGATGTGGTACTTCGCCCGCCTCATGACCGGAGAGCTGCGCACCCTCGACGAGACCCTGGCGCTGACCGTCGCGGCCTGCCGCGACCACGGCACCGGCTGGGACCTGGGCTTCGCCCTCCTCATGCGGGCCAAACTCCTCGGCCACGGGCCCGCGGACGCCGACGAGGCACTCGCCCTCTTCGAGGCCGCCGGGGACTCCTGGGGCACCGCCGAGTCCCTCTCCGCCCGGGGCGAGGCCTACGAGCGCGCCGAGCGGCTCCCCGAGGCCGCCGCCGACTTCGAGCGCGCGGCCGAGGCGGCAGCGCGGGTCGGCGCCCGCTCCCAGGTGCCCGTCATCACGGCCCGCCTCGCGGCCGTGCGGCTCCGGCTCCGCCCGGACGACGTCGCGGCGGCCGAGCGGCTCCTCGTCGAGGCCGCCGACGAGGCGGGGCAGTGGGGCGCCGAAGCCGCCGGCACCGGCCGGCTGCTGCTCGCCCAGCACTACGCGCACACCGGACGCGTCTCCCTCGCCCGCACCCAGCTCGCCCTCGCGGAGGCCGAGTTCGGCGACGTCACGCCGGCGCTCTTCTGGGGCCTCGTCGGCGGCGTGCGGGCCTGGCTCGACTGCCTGGACGGCGCCTACGACGCCGCGGTCGAGCGGCTGGCCCGCGCCGTCGCGGACGTGGAGACCCTCGCCCACCTCGTCGCCCCCTACCTGCTCGTCACCCAGTTCGCGACCGCCGCCTGGGCGCTGGGCGGACGCGCCGGACCCGGCGACGCCGAGGCCGGCGCCCGACTCCTCGGCGCGTACGACGAGCACACCGGCGCCCACGGCGGCGGATTCCGCCCCTTCGCGGCCCGCACGGAGGCCGAGATCCGCGCCCGAGCAGAGAAGACGCTCCGCGGCGCTCTGGCCCCGCAGGCGTACACCCACCACCACGACGAGGGCGCCACGCTCTCGCTCACGACCGCCGCATCGCTGGTGCGGAACCCAGGGGGAACCCCGCATGACTGACCACTACGCCTACCGGGTCGCGACCCGCAGGGGCGACCTCCACGTCATCTGGCGGCTCGGCAAGGGGGACGACCACGACACGCTGGCCGTCGACGACCGCCGCAGGCTCCTCGCCTTCCACGACACGGAGACCCTCCGTGCACACTGCGAGCGGAACGGCTGGCATCTCGTGCCGGACACGGAGTCCGTGCTCGACCTCGAAGACGTACGGGAGTCGATCGAGGAGGCCGTCCACGACCCCGGTACGCGCACGCTCCCGACGGGGCTGGCCCTGGACGCCTGGAACTTCTTCGAGGACGTCGCGCGCAGTGTGGACACCGCCACGGCGCTTCCCGTCCAGGGCACGGTCCACGACGCCGCCTACGACCGGATCTTCGGCGCCCCCGACGGGGAGGTCTGGACGGACGAGGAGGCCACCGCCGTGTGGGCCCTGCTGCGCGCCGGCCTCGCCCTCTGGGAGGAGGCGGCCCGCGACGCCGTCGTACCGGACGCGTCCCTGCTCACCCGGCCGACGCCCGCCGCGCGCCCCGCTCCGCCCGCGTGACACCGCTCCGGGCGCCGTCCCGGATGCGGTCCGGGTGGCCGGACACGACAATGGCCAGTGCCGGAAGAAACGTAGGAGGCGGCATGAACGCAGAGCCCGACAAGACGTCCCCGGGGGACTTTCCGACGCCCGACCGGCTGCTGCACGCCGGTTCGGAGGGCGAGTTCACGGCGGAGGACCTGGTCCTCGCCTCCGGCCGTGACGTGAATCCGAAGAGCCTCGCCTGGGCCGAACGCCGCATGGCGGAGAAGGGGCGCGCCTCCATGGACGAGCTCCTGCCCTAGGTGTCCCCGACAGGCTCAGCGCCTGTCGACCAATCCGTGATCCCCGTGATCCCCGTGATCCCGGCGATCTCCGTGACCCCGTCGGCCCCGGGTCGGTCCTCCCGACCCGGGGCCGAGGCGTGTCCGCTCCACCGGAGAGCCCGTCGCTGTCCGTGACCACCGCGGCGGTCCGGCGGGACCTTCCGGTCGGTCGTCGGGTACGGGCGCGGGACCGCCACCGTCCCGAGGCTTCCGGATTTGTGGAACACGTTCTACCGTGGCCGCCGTCGCGCGTCGCATCACGCCCAGGCGCGCGGCGCACCGAGGACGGCGCAGGACGCCGCCGCAGGACGCCGCCACGGGAGGCCCCCATGCACCTCGAGTACACGCCCGACCAGAACCGCCTGCGCGCCGAACTCCGCGCGTACTTCGCGGAACTGGTCCCGGACGACGTCCACGCCCGGTACGAGGACCCGGCCGCCCAGAAGCGCTTCTACCGGGAGACCGTGCGGCGGCTGGGCGGCGACGGCTGGCTCGGGGTGGGGTGGCCCACCGAGTACGGGGGGCGCGGGCTGACCCCGATGGAGCAGTTCATCTTCTTCGACGAGGCGGCGCAGGCCGGCGTACCGCTGCCCCTCATGGCGCTGAACACGGTCGGGCCGACGATCATGCGGTACGGCACCGACGAGCAGAAGGCGTACTTCCTGCCCCGGATCCTCTCCGGCGAGATCGACTTCGCCATCGGCTACAGCGAACCCGACGCGGGCACCGACCTCGCCGCCCTCAAGACCCGCGCGGTACGGGACGGCGACGAGACCACCGGCCACTACACCGTGAACGGCCAGAAGATCTGGACCACCAACGGCGACACCGCCGACTGGGTCTGGCTCGCGGTCCGCACCGACCCCGACGCCCCGCCCCACAAGGGCATCACCATGCTCCTCGTCCCGACGAGCGACCCCGGCTACTCCTGCACCCTCATCAACACGCTCGCCTCCCACGACACCACCGCCAGCTACTACGACGACGTCCGCGTCCCCGCCTCCCGCCGCGTCGGCGACGAGAACAAGGGCTGGCGCCTCATCACCAACCAGCTCAACCACGAACGCGTCACCCTCGCCGCCCACGGCACCATGGCCATCCGCGCCCTCCACGACGTCCAGCGCTGGGCCGCCGCCACCCCCCTCGCCGACGGCCGCCGCGTCATCGACCTCCCCTGGGTCCGCCGCACCCTCGCCCGCACCCACGTCCGCCTCGACGCGATGAAACTCCTCAACTGGCAGATGGTGAACGCCGTCCAACACGGCACCCTCACCCCCCAGGACGCCTCCGCCGTCAAGGTCTACGGCTCCGAGGCCCGCCGCGACGCCTACGCCGCCCTCATGGAAGTGGTCGCCGCCGCCGGCGCCCTCAAAGAAGCCTCCACCGGCGCCGTCCTCCACGGCGAACTCGAACGCGGCTACCGCTCCGCCGTCATCTTCACCTTCGGCGGCGGCAACAACGAGATCCAACGCGAAATCATCTCCTGGATCGGCCTCGGCATGCCCCGAGTCCGCCGCTGACGTTCGACAAGAGACCTTCAAGACCCCTGTCCGACCGGAGCCGGATCGTCCGTGGCGGCTTCCGGGGTCGGAGGTGTGGGGCGGGTGCGTTCGGCCCAGGTGGCGATCGGGGGGCCGGCGGCGCCGATGGTGGCGAAGAAGAGGCCGAGGAGGAGCCAGCCGGGGTGGCCGAGGGCGAGGACGGCGCCGGTGAGGATGACGGGGGCGAGGGCTTGGCCGGCGTCGAAGCCGATGCCGAAGAGGCCTTGGTACTGGCCTTGGGCGTGGTCGGGCGCGAGCGTGTAGGCCAGTGTGTAGCCGCCGGAGGATTCCCAGACCTCGCCGATGCTGTGGATGCAGACGGCGAGGATGGCGAGGATCGGGGCGACCCAGGCGGGGACGTCGGCGGTGAGGGCCATGAGGGGGCAGCTGACGAGGAACAGGAGGCCCGCGAGGCGGAAGGCGCGGCCGCCTTGGCGCGGGGTTTCCACGCGGGAACCGAGGCGGCTCTGGAGGAGGACGCAGACGCCGCTGTTGACCGCGTAGACGGCCGCCACGGTCCAGCGCGGGGCGTCGGTGTGGGCGGCGAGCCAGATCGGGAGGAGGAGGGAGACCGTCTGGTACTGCAGGCCCATGGCGCTGTAGAGCGCGACGAAGGAGACGTACGGTCGGTCGGTGAGGACGGACCACTGGCGGTGTTCCTCGGGGCGGGGCAGGGGGCGGTAGTTCGGGACGCCGAGGAAGGCGATCAGTCCGGCGAAGGCGAAGCTGGCGGCGTTGGCGAGGATCAGCGCGGTGTAGGCGGCGCGGGTGTCGAGCTGGATGGCGACGGCCGCGCCCAGGGTGCCGACGACGACGCCGAGGTTGACGAACGTGCGGAGCCTGGCGCGGAAGGCGGCGGGGTGCTCGCCGCCGACCCTGGCGACGAGGGCGCCGCCCGCGGCGCCGCCGCCCGTGGCGGCCAGCCGGTCCAGGGTGGCGACGACGGTGAACGCGAGCCAACTGTCGATGAGGACGAAGGCCGCCATCGTGACGGCCTGCAGGGCGAGGCTCGTCAGCCAGACGGTGCGCGGGCCGTACCGGTCGGCGAGGTTTCCCGCGGGTATGCCCGCCGCCAGGCCGCTGAGGCCGGCGATCGTCAGGCCCAGGCCCACCTGGGTGGCGGGCAGGTGCACCACGAAGGTGAAGTAGAGGATGGCGGCGGTGTTGAAGAGTCCGTTGCCGACCCTGCTGACGAAGACGGCGGTGATGAGGGCGCGCTGCGGACCGGACTCCGGCCCGCCGCGTGTCTGTCGCTCGGCCCCCCGTTTGATGATGCTCATCATGCCGAGCGCCGGGGTCAGCGGTATTCGCAGAGGTACGCGGTGTCGACCGCGACCTCGAGCTGGAACTTGCTGTCGCCGGGGACCTCGAACCGCGTCCCGGCGGGGAAGGTCTGCCAGTCGTCGGCGCCGGGGAGCTTCACCGTCAGGGCGCCGCTGACGACGTGCATGACCTCGGGGTTGGCGGTGCCGAACTCGTAGGCGCCGGGGGCCATGACGCCGATCGTCGCCGGGCCCTGCTCCTGGGTGAAGGCGATCGACTTGACCGTGCCGTCGAAGTACTCGTTGACCGTGAACATGGGCATCCTCGGGGGAAGCGGGACAAAGGGGTGGCCAGGACTTCGCTGGCCGGCCACCGGCAAGTCGACTTTACCGGCGAGGGTTTGCGTCGGCCGCGGTGCCCCCGCCCTGGTGAGGTCCTTGATCGGCGGCCCTCGGCCATCGCCGGGTACGCGGCCGCTGCCCAGGGGGCCGGGTGCGGCGTAGCCTGAGCGGCATGAGGCAGGACGCCGATCCGGGGCTCTTCGGTCCCCGCTCCGTGACGTGGCAGGTGCACTCCGATCCGGTGATGTGGATCGCCGGCGTCCGGGCCCTGTGGCTCCAGGCGCTGCATCCCGTCGCCGTCCGCGGCGTCATGATCAACAGCAGTTTCCGCGAGGACCCCTGGGGGCGCCTCATGCGGACGGCGAACTTCGTCGGCACGCTGAGCTACGGCACCGCCGAGGCCGCCGAGGCGGCCGGCGCCCGGGTCCGCCGGATCCACCGCCTGCTCGGCGTGGACGACCCCGAACTCCTGCTCTGGGTGCACTGCGCCGAGACCGACTCGTACCTCTCGGTCGCCCGCCGCTCCGGCATCCCGCTCACCGACGCGCAGGCCGACCGGTACGTGGACGAGCACCGCACCTCGGCGCGGCTCGTCGGGCTCGACCCGGACGCCGTCCCCGCGTCCACCGCGGAAATCGCCGCCTACTTCGACGCGGTGCGCCCCCGGCTCGCCGCGGGACCGGACGCGCGGACCGTCGAGGACTTCCTCCGCCGCCCGCCCGTGAAACCCGCGCTCGTCCCGGCGCGCGAGGTGTTCTGGAGGCGCGTCGCCGCCCTCGCGTACGACACCCTGCCCCCCTACGCCCACGCGCTCTACGGCCGTCCCGCCCCGCCGGCCGAGACCGTCACCCGCCGCCTGGTCACCACGGCCGGCGTCCTCCGCCACATCCCCTCCCGCGTGCGCTGGCGGCTTCCTCCCCGGCACGTCCTGCGGGCCGTCGAACGGCTCGGCCCCGAGACCCGGCCCGACCCGTTCGCGCGACTCGCGCCGTAGGCGTACCCCGCCCCGTATTCACTGTCCGACCCGGCGGCCATACTGGAGGAGCCGAGGAGGCAGTACGGAAATCGACGGGGGCGACGGCACACGATGGGGGACTCGAGACTGATCCAGGGCCGGTACCGCCTGCACGAGGTCATCGGTCGCGGAGGCATGGGCGAGGTCTGGCGCGCCACCGACGAGGCGCTCGGGCGCAGCGTCGCCGTGAAGTGCCTCAAGCCGCTCGGCCCGCAGCAGGACCCCCAGGTCCTCACCGTGGTGCGCGAGCGCTTCCGGCGCGAGGCCCGGGTGGCCGCGGCGCTCCAGCACCGGGGCATCACCGTCGTGCACGACTTCGGCGAGTACGAGGGCGTCCTCTTCCTCGTGATGGAGCTCCTGGAGGGGCGCAACCTCAGCCAGCTCCTCACGGCCAACGCCCAGCGGCCGCTGCCCGTCCAGGACGTCGTCGAGATCGCCGACCAGGTCGCCGACGCCCTCGCGTACACGCACGGCCAGGGGATCGTGCACCGCGACCTGAAGCCCGCGAACATCATGCGGCTGCGCGACGGCACCGTGAAGATCTGCGACTTCGGTATCGCGCGCCTCGGCGCCGACATGGGCTTCACCTCGAAGCTCACCGGCACCGGCATCGCCATGGGCACCCCCCACTACATGTCCCCCGAGCAGATCGGCGGCAGCGAGGTCGACCACCGCAGCGACCTCTACTCGCTCGGCTGCGTCCTGTACGAACTGGCCACCGGCGCCCCGCCCTTCGACCTCGGCGACTCCTGGGCCATCCTCATCGGCCACCGGGACACCGTGCCGGAGCCCCCGCGCGCGATCCGCGCCGAACTTCCGGACTTCTTCGACCAGATCGTCGTCCACCTGCTCGCCAAGGTCCCCGAGGAGCGGCCCTCCCACGCCGGCGACCTGCGGCGCCGGATCGCCGTGGGCCGCGTGTCGTCCGTCCTCCAGCCGGGCTCCACACCCCCTCCGCTCGGCCCCTGGCCCGGGGACACCGCCCCGTACCCCGTCCCCGGGCACCCGCCCGTCGGCCCCGGCGCGAACGCCACCCCTCCCGCTTCCACGCCCCCGCCCGTGCCCGTGCCCGCGTGGGCGCGGGCGATCGGTGACGGGCACCGGCCCGCCGCCGAATCAAGCCCCGCGGCCCCACCGCGCCCCGCCCCCCACGACTCCGCCGCGGCCGTGCTCACCACCGAGTGGACCACCGCCGGCCAGACGACCGGCGCCCCGCCGCAGACGCCCGCCGTCCCCACCCACGCCCCGCCCGCGCCCACCCACGCGCCGGACCGGTCCCCGCACGCCGCCACGACCGCGCCCACCCACGCGCCGGACCCCTCCCCGCACGTTGCCACGCCCCCGCCGGGCCCCGCGGCCCCCGCCGCGTCGGCCGAGCTGATCGCGGTGCTCGCCGGCCGCTACCGGGCAGGCCTGGGCCTCGGGCGGCTCGGCCGCTGGGAAGAGGCCGAGTCCGTGCACCGGTCCGTCGCGGACGACCGCTCGCGGGCACTCGGCGAGGACCACCCGGACACCCTGGCCAGCCACTACGAGGTCGCGTTCGCCCTCGCCCGGCTCGACCGCCCCACCGAGGCGCTGCAGGCCTTCGGCCGGGTCGCGGAGGCGCGCGCCCGGGTCCTCGGCGAGGACCACCCCGACACGCTGGCGGCACGGCAGGAACGGGCGTACGCGCTCGGCAGGCTCGGCCGCCACCCCGAGGCCTACGAGCTGTACGCCGCGGTGCTCGCGGCCCGCGAGCGGACCGTGGGACCCGACCACCCCGACACGCTGCGCTGCCGCCACAACATGGCGTTCACGCTCGGCCGCCTGGGCCGACTGGAGGAGTCGTACCGCACGGCGCACGCGGTCGCGGAGGCCCGGGCCCGGCTGCTCGGCGAGGACCACCCCGACACCCTGGTGACCCGCCACGAAGTGGCCTACACCCTCGGGAAGATGGGGCGCGGGCAGGAGGCGCTCACCGAGTACCGCGCCCTCGCCGACGCCCGTGCCGCCGCCCTCGGTCCGGACCATCCCGACACCCTCACCGCCCGCTACGAGACAGGCGTCTTCCTCGGCCGCCTCGGCCAGGCCGCGGACGCCCTGGACGTCTGCCGCGACCTCGTCGCCGCCCGTACCCGCGCGCAGGGCGCCGACGCCCCGGAGACCCTGCGGGTGCGCCACGCCCTCGCCGTCAACCTGGGCCGGCTCGGCCGCTGGGAGGAGGCGCTCGCCGAGTCCGGGACCGTGCACGCGGACCGGGCGAGGGTCCTCGGCGCGGAGCACCCGGACACCCTCCTCAGCCGCCGCGAGGCCGCCGTCGCCCTCGGCCGGCTCGGCCGCTGGGAGGAGGCCCTGGAAGCGCACCGCGCGGTCGGGGACGCCCGCACCCGGCTCCTCGGCCCCGCCCACCCCGACACCCTCGCCGCCCTCGAAGCCGAGGCCCACTGCCTGGAGCGCCTCGGCCGCCACGCCGAGGCCGCCGCCCTCCACCTGAGAGCGGCCACCCAGCCCCCGGCGTGACCGCCGACCTGGCCGGATCGGTGCCGGTGGCCGGGCGGATCTGCGCTGACGTCCGGACGGGCCGGCACTCACGACCGGCCGGACTCGCCCGCACGGCCGACCCGCCCCACGCCGCCGGCCCGCCGGACCCGTCGGGACGGAAGACCCGTCGCATACCGGCCACGCCCGCGACGCGCTCTTTCCCGGTGGTCGATCCCGTGTGAGCATGAGCCATGACCGCCCTCGACGCGCTGCACGGCGCCCCGGCCGCACCCCGTTCGTACGACGCCGTCATCGTCGGGGCGGGCCACAACGGCCTGGTCGCCGCCGCGTATCTGGCGCGTGCCGGGCGGAGCGTCCTCGTCCTGGAGCGGCTCGGCTCCACCGGTGGGGCGGCCGTGTCGACGCGGCCGTTCGCCGGGGTCGACGCCAGGCTGTCGAGGTACTCGTACCTGGTGTCGCTGCTGCCCGAGAAGATCGTGCGGGAGCTCGGGCTGCGGTTCGAGGTGCGGAAGCGGTCGGTCTCCTCGTACACCCCGAAGGGTGACGGGGGCCTCCTCGTCGGCGGGGGAGCGGAGCGCACGCGCGCGTCGTTCGCCGCGCTGACCGGCTCCGGGCGGGAGTACGAGGCCTGGGAGGCCTTCTACGCCCGTACGGCCCGCGCCGCCCGCCGGATCTTCCCCACATTTACCGAGCCCCTCCCGACGCGCGCGGCGCTGCGGGCCCGGGTCGACGACGCCGAGACCTGGCGGATGCTCTTCGAGGAGCCGATCGGCGTGGCTGTGGAGCGGCACTTCGCCGACGACCTGGTGCGGGGGGTCGTTCTCACCGACGCGCTCATCGGCACGTTCGCCGATGCCCACGACCCCGCGCTGCTCCAGAACCGCTGCTTCCTGTACCACGTCATCGGCGGTGGCACCGGGGACTGGGACGTGCCCGTCGGCGGCATGGGCGCCCTCACGGACGCGCTCGCGGACGCGGCCCGCGCCGCCGGCGCGCGGATCGTCACCGGCCACGAGGCCACGCGGATCGAGACCGACGGGCGCCGCGCGGCGGTCACCTACCGCACCGCCGACGGCGAGGGCACGGTCGAGGCGGGCCACGTCCTGGTCAACGCGTCCCCCCGGGAACTGGCGGCGCTGCTCGGCGAGACGCCCCCGCCCGCCCCGGAAGGCGCACAGCTCAAGGTCAACATGCTGCTGACCCGGCTGCCGAGGCTCCGCGACCGCTCCGTCGACCCGCGCGAGGCGTTCGCCGGGACCTTCCACATCGCCGAGGGGTACGAGCAGCTGGCCGCCGCCCACGCCGAGGCGGCCGCCGGGCACCTGCCCACCGCCCCGCCGTCCGAGATCTACTGCCACTCCCTCACGGACCCGACGATCCTCGGCCCCGACCTCGCCGCCCGGGGCCACCACACCCTGACCCTGTTCGGCCTGCACACGCCGGCCCGGCTCTTCGCCGCAGACAACGACGGCACGCGCGCCGCGCTCCTCAAGGCCACCCTCGACCAGCTCGACGCCCACCTCGACGAGCCGATCGCCGACTGCCTCGCCCTCGACGCGGACGGCCGGCCCTGCATCGAGGCGAAGACCCCGCTCGACCTCGAACGCGAACTGCGCCTGCCCGGCGGCCACATCTTCCACCGCGACCTCTCCTTCCCGTACGGCGAGGACGGCACCGGACGCTGGGGCGTCGAGACCGGCCACGCGAACCTGCTGCTCTGCGGGGCGGGCGCGATCCGGGGCGGCGGCGTCAGCGGCGTCCCCGGCCACAACGCGGCGATGGCGGTGCTCGGACGTTGACGCGTGGCGCCCTCCCGTCGGCGGTGTGAAGCTGATCTGCGAGCGCGCTTAAGAAATCCTCGATGGACCGGGAGCGCGACGTACGGAAGATTCTCTTCCGGGATCATGGGCGCTCAGTCGTGCCCGCACCCCCACATCACAGGACACGCACGTCGGGAGCCGTTGCATTGAAGGCGCTGGTCAAGCTGAACGCGGAGCCGGGACTCTGGCTCACGGACGTGCCCGAGCCGGAGACCGGCCCGGGGGACGTCCTCATCAAGGTCAAGCGGACCGGGATCTGCGGCACCGACCTGCACATCCGCTCCTGGGACGGCTGGGCGCAGAAGACGATCGCCACGCCGCTGACGATCGGCCACGAGTTCGTCGGCGAGGTCGTCTCCGTCGGCCGTGACGTCACCGACATCGCCGTCGGCGACCTGGTCAGCGGCGAGGGCCACCTCGTCTGCGGCAAGTGCCGCAACTGCCTCGCCGGCCGCCGCCACCTCTGCCGCGCCACGATCGGTCTCGGCGTCGGCCGCGACGGTGCCTTCGCCGAGTACGTGGCACTGCCCGCCTCCAACGTCTGGGTGCACCGCGTCCCCGTCGACCTCGACGTCGCCGCGATCTTCGACCCGTTCGGCAACGCCGTGCACACGGCGCTCTCCTTCCCGCTCGTCGGCGAGGACGTCCTCGTCACCGGTGCCGGCCCGATCGGCATCATGGCCGCCGCCGTCGCCAAGCACGCCGGCGCCCGCAACGTCGTGATCACCGACGTCAGCGAGGAACGGCTCGCCCTGGCCCGCAAGACGGGCGTCACGCTCGCCCTGAACGTGGCCGAGCAGACCATCGCCGACGGCCAGCGCACCCTCGGGCTCAAGGAGGGCTTCGACGTCGGCCTGGAGATGTCCGGCAACCCGCACGCCATGCGCGACATGGTCGCCAACATGACCAACGGCGGAAAGATCGCCATGCTCGGCCTGCCCAGCGAGGACTTCGCCGTCGACTGGGCCAAGATCGTCACATCCATGATCACGGTCAAGGGCATCTACGGCCGCGAGATGTTCGAGACCTGGTACGCCATGTCCGTGCTCCTGGAGGCGGGCCTCGACCTCGCTCCCGTCATCACCGGCCGGTACGCGTACACCGACTTCGAGGCGGCCTTCGACGACGCGGCCTCCGGCAAGAGCGGCAAGATCATCCTCGACTGGACTACGGGAGCCTGACCCATGTTCGATTCCGTGCGCGACGACATCCGCACCACCCTCGAAGAGATCCGGCAGGCCGGGCTCCACAAGCCCGAGCGGGTCATCGGCACCCCGCAGTCGGCCACCGTCGCCGTCACCGCGGGCGGCCGCCCCGGCGAGGTCCTCAACTTCTGCGCCAACAACTACCTCGGCCTCGCCGACAACCCCGAGATCGTCGCCGCCGCCCACGAGGCGCTCGACCGCTGGGGCTACGGCATGGCGTCCGTCCGCTTCATCTGCGGCACGCAGGAGGTGCACAAGGAGCTGGAGGCGCGCCTGTCCTCCTTCCTCGGCCAGGAGGACACGATCCTCTACTCCTCCTGCTTCGACGCCAACGGCGGCGTCTTCGAGACCATCCTCGGCGCCGAGGACGCGGTCATCTCCGACGCCCTCAACCACGCCTCGATCATCGACGGCATCCGCCTCTCCAAGGCCCGCCGCTTCCGCTACGCCAACCGCGACATGGCCGACCTGGAGCAGCAGCTCAAGGAGGCCACCGAGGGCGGCGCCCGGCGCAAGCTCATCGTCACCGACGGCGTCTTCTCCATGGACGGCTACGTCGCCCCCCTCGCCGAGATCTGCGACCTGGCCGAGCGCTACGACGCCATGGTCATGGTCGACGACTCGCACGCCGTCGGCTTCGTCGGCCCCGGCGGCCGCGGCACCCCCGAGCTGCACGGCGTCATGGACCGCGTCGACATCATCACCGGCACCCTCGGCAAGGCCCTCGGCGGCGCCTCCGGCGGTTACGTCGCGGCCCGCGCCGAGATCGTCGCCCTGCTGCGCCAGCGCTCGCGCCCGTACCTCTTCTCGAACACCCTCGCCCCGGTCATCGCCGCCGCCTCCCTCAAGGTCCTCGACCTCCTGGAGTCCGCCGGCGACCTGCGCGAGCGCCTCAACGCCAACACGGCGCTGTTCCGCTCCCGCATGACCGAGGAGGGCTTCGACATCCTCCCCGGCGACCACGCCATCGCCCCCGTCATGATCGGCGACGCCGCCGTCGCCGGCCGCATGGCCGAGCTGCTCCTGGAGCGCGGGGTGTACGTGATCGGCTTCTCGTACCCCGTCGTGCCGCAGGGCCAGGCCCGCATCCGCGTCCAGCTCTCGGCCGCGCACTCCACCGAGGACGTGAACCGGGCCGTCGACGCCTTCGTCGACGCGCGCGCCGCCCTCGCCGCCTGACGGCGGACGCCGGGAGCCCTGACGGTCTGAGCAGGGCTCCCGTCCTGCGAGACTGGGAACATGATCGAAGCGCGGCGGTTGCACATCCTCCGTGCGGTGGCCGACCACCGCACGGTCACGGCGGCGGCCGCCGCGCTCTATCTGACCCCCTCCGCCGTCTCCCAGCAGCTCGCCGCCCTGGAGCAGGAGACCGGCCACCGCCTGGTGGACCGCAGCGCCCGCGGTGCCCGCCTCACCCCGGCCGGCGAGATCCTGCTGAGCCACGCCAACGCCGTCCTGGCCCAGCTGGAGCGCGCCGAGTCCGAACTCGCCGCCTACGGCTCGGGCGAGGCCGGCACGGTCACCGTGGCCGCCTTCGCCACCGGCATCGGCCTCGTGGTGGCCCCCGCGATCAGGGCGCTCGCCGACTCCGCCCCCGGCATCCGGGTCCGGGTGAGGGACGCGGAGGGCGACGAGAGCCTCATGATGGTCCTCGACCGCCAGGTCGACGTGGCCGTCGCGGTCGAGTACCGGGGCGCTCCGGGCGAGGACGACGCCCGTCTCACCCGCGTCCCCCTCTACGCGGAGCCCTTCGACGCGGTCCTGCCGCCGGGACATCCGCTGGCCGCCGACGAGCGGGTCTCGCTCGCCGACCTCGCCAAGGACACCTGGATCGGTCAGTCGGTCGGCAACCCCTGCCGCGACGTGACGGTCCTGGCCTGCGAGTACGCCGGGTTCGCCCCGCGCCTGGAGCACGCGTCCGACGACTTCCGCGCGGTCGTGGCCCTCGCGGCGGCCGCCGTCGGCGTGGCGCTGGTGCCGCGCTCCGCCCTGCGCGGCATGGAGCTCACCGGCGTGGAGGTCCGACCGGTCGACGGCGTCGCGCCGACCCGCCGGGTCTTCGCCGCCGTCCGGCGCGGCGCGGCGGAGCACCCCTTGATCAGCCCGGTCCTCGCGGCCCTCGGGGACGCGGCCCGACCGGTGGGCTGACGGCAGACTTCCGGACGATCACGCCCTCGCACGGGTGCTCCAACCTCGAACATTTTCCGGATCTTCGCAGGTGGGCGGGTTGTGCAAGCTTGTACGGCCCGTAGGCCGGCCGGGCCGGCGTGCCGTCCGGACGTCGCCCGCACCCCGCCCCAGCTCCCCGAACGACCAATCGGTCGGGCCCGATGGACGGACGCGGCCGGAAAGCGGCGACGGATGTGCGATCACCCTGCGCGTCGACAAGACTCCTCTCCGCAGCCGATCGGCTCGCACCCCCCGTCCAGCCCACGCGAAGGGACACCCCCGTGCGTTACGTCCGAACTGCCGGCGCCACCGCGCTCGCCACGGCCACCGGCCTCACCCTCGTCGCCACCGCGATCACCGGCACCGCCCAGGCCGCCCCGACCAGCCTCTACCCGCCGTCGGCGCTCGTCCTGACCCTCGGCGAGGGCGACAGCCCCGAGACGGCCAGGGTCGTCCGCGCCGTCACCCTGAGCTGCGCCCCCACCGCCGGCGGAACCCACCCCAGCCCCGCGTCCGCGTGCGCCGAACTGGCCGCGACCGGAGGCGACCTGGGCGCCCTGGCGCGCTTAGCCGAGGGTCGCCCCTGTACGCGCGAGTGGGCCCCGGTCACGGTCACCGGTGACGGCGTCTGGCAGGGCCGGCGGGTCTCCTGGTCGGCGACCTACGGCAACACCTGCCAGCTGCGCGCCCGTACGGCGACGGTGGCGGCCCTCACCTTCTGACGCCCGGCGTGCGGACGTACCGCCGCCTGCGGTGCGTCCGCCTCCGGACAGGACGGCCGGGGTCCCCTGCGGGCCCCGGCCGTTCCGCCCGTCGGCCGGTGGAGGGCGCGGGCGGGGTCCGCGAGCCGACTCAGTCCGCCGACCGCTCCCAGCCGTGGGCCTCGATCCGCGCCCCGTCCGAGGGTCGGATCTCGTCGAACACCGGCCGCCCCAGCGCGTCGAGGAGCCGCAGCCCGTCCACGTACACGCCGCGCCCCACGTACCGCCGGTCCGTGGTGTACCGCCAGCGCAGCAGCGGGTGCGTCCCGGGCAGGGGCGCGGAGACGGTGTGCCAGCGGCGGCCGGACCAGCCGTCGACCGAGCCGGTGGGGTGCGTGAGGTGCCCGTCGGTGGTGAAGGGGACGGGCTGCCAGGTCGTGCCGCCGTCGGCCGAGGCCTCCAGGGCGACGGGGTCGGTGCCCGGCTCGGTGTCCCACCAGAGCGCGCACTCCAGGCGGGCGCTTCCGGGCACCGGGGGGAGCGTGAGGGTGGCGGTGGTGCCGCTCTCCATGCCGGCGAACCAGGCGCGGCGTCCCCGGTCGGGGCGTACGGGGACGGCGCGGGCCAGGTGGTTCGCCGCGGCGACCCGGGGTGCCGAGCCGGAGCGCCACGAGCGCACCGGGTGGACGGAGTTGCCGAGGACGATGAGGAAGGCGTCGGTCGTCGGGTCGAGGACGAGGCTGGTGCCGGTGAAGCCGGTGTGGCCGGCCGTGTGCGGAGTGGCCATCGCCCCCATGTACCAGTGCTGGTGGAGCTCGAAGCCGAGGCCGTGCGCGTCGCCGGGGAAGGCGGTGTTGAAGTCGGTGAACATCAGCTCGACGGAGGCGGGGGAGAGGATGCGGGCCGTGCCGTAGGCGCCGCCGTTGAGGAGGGTGCGGGCCAGGACGGCGAGGTCCCAGGCGCGGGAGAAGATCCCGGCGTGACCCGCGACCCCGCCGAGGCTGTGGGCGTTCTCGTCGTGGACCTCGCCGTGGACCATGCCCCGGTCGAGGCCGGACCAGGGTGGGCGGGCGTCCTCGGTGGCGGCGATGTGGGGCCGCCACGAGGGCGGTGGATTGAAACGAGTGCGGTGCATCCCGAGCGGAGCGGTGATCTCGTCGTGGAGCAGGGTGTCCAGACCGCGAGCGGTGATCCGCTCCAGGATCAGCTGGAGCGAGATCAGGTTCAGATCGGAGTAGAGATACGCGGAACCCGGCGGGTTCGCCGGTTTCTCGCCCCACAGCAGCCGCAGCTTCCCCTCCCGCGTCGGCTCCCGGTAGAGCGGGATCCACGACCGGAACCCCGAGGTGTGCGTCAGCAGCTGACGGACCGTGACGTCCTGCTTCCCGCCGCCCCCGAACTCCGGCAGGTACGCGGTGACCCTCGCCTCCAGGTCCAGCGCGCCCCGCTCGATCTGCTGCACCGCCAGGATCGAGGTGAACAGCTTGGAGACCGACGCCAGGTCGAAGACGGTGTCCTCGGTCATGGGGATCCGCCGCTCCGGCGGCAGCTCCACGCCGGTGTCGGTCTTCTCGTCGTACGCCGCGTACCGCACGGCCGAACCGATCGCCCGGTGCAGGGCGACGGTCCCGCCGCGCCCGGCGAGCAGCACCGCGCCCGCGTACCAGGGGTGGACGGGGGAGGGGCCGAGGAAGGCCTCGGCCTCCGCCACCAGCCGGTCCAGATGCGGGGCGAGCAGTCCCGCCCGTTCGGCCGAACCGCGGCGCAGCGTGGTCCGCCGCGCCGCCGTGAAGCGGCCGGGCCCACCTCCGGCCCCACCTCCGGCCCCACCTGCGGCGCCGCCACCGCCGCCGTCGGCCGGGACGCCCGCCCCCCGCTCCGGGGACGCCGCCGCGCCCGGCACCGCACCGATCATCACCGCACCTCCGAGGGCCAGCACGCCGCCGCCGAACGCGCGCCGGCTCGGACCCCTGCCCTTCGTCCCGTCGTCCGTCATGTCCACCCTCTCCCACGGAGGGCCGCGGCGAAACTCCGGAGTGCCGCTGCCGAAAGAATCTGACGATGCATCAGAAAAGGTCTTCCCTCCGCCGGGCGGCTGCGGCATCCTGCCGCCCATGGAGACGGAGCTGAGTCGCACCCTGGGGATCGAGCACGCCATCTTCGGCTTCACGCCCTTCCCCGCGGTGGCCGCCGCACTCACCAGAGCCGGCGGGTTCGGCGTCCTGGGCGCGGTGCGCTACACCGCCCCCGACGACCTCGCCCGCGACCTCGACTGGATGCAGGCGCACACCGACGGCCTGCCCTACGGCCTCGACGTCGTGATGCCGGCGAAGAAGGTCGAAGGGGTCACCGAGGCCGAGGTCGAGGCGATGATCCCGGAGGAGCACCGGGCGTTCGTGCGCGCCACCCTCGCCAAGCACGGCGTCCCCGAACTCGCCGAGGGCGAGGCCTCCGGCTGGCGGATCACCGGCTGGATGGAGCAGGTCGCCCGCAACCAGCTGGACGTGGCCTTCGACTACCCCATCAAACTGCTCGCCAACGCCCTCGGCTCGCCGCCGCCCGACGTCGTCGCCCGCGCCCACGACCACGGCGTGCTCGTCGCCGCGCTGGCCGGCAGCGCCCGCCACGCCCGCCACCACGCCGAGGCCGGCATCGACGTCGTCGTCGCCCAGGGGTACGAGGCGGGCGGACACACCGGCGAGATCGCGTCCATGGTCCTCACCCCCGAGGTCGTCGACGCCGTCTCCCCGCTGCCCGTGCTCGCCGCCGGCGGCATCGGCAGCGGCGAGCAGATCGCCGCAGGACTCGCCCTCGGCGCGCAGGGCGTCTGGCTCGGCTCGATCTGGCTCACCACCACCGAGGCCGAGCTGCACTCCCGCGCCCTCACCGACAAGCTCCTCGCCGCCGGTTCCGGCGACACGGTCCGCTCCCGCGCCCTGACCGGCAAGCCCGCCCGTCAGCTCCGTACCGAGTGGACCGACGCCTGGGACGACCCCGCGGGCCCCGGCACGCTCCCCATGCCGCTCCAGGGACTCCTGGTCGCCGAGGCCGTCTCCCGTATCCAGCGGTACGAGGTCGAACCGCTCCTCGGCACGCCCGTCGGGCAGATCGTCGGCCGGATGAACTCCGAGCGCAGCGTCCAGCAGGTCGTCGACGACCTCACCCGCGGCTTCGAGAAGGCCGTCGACCGCATCAACCGCATCGCCGGACGGAGCACCCAGTGAGCAACGGTCCCACCGGATTCTGGTCCCAGGCCGCCGCCGACCCCGGCCGTACGGTCCTCGTCGCGCCCGACGGCGAGGAATGGAGCGCCGGGCGGCTGCACGCCGAGGCCAATCGCCTCGTCCACGGGCTGCGCGCCGCCGGCCTGGAGCGCGGCGACGCCTTCGCCGTCGTCCTGCCGAACGGCCCCGAGTTCTTCACGGCGCATCTGGCCGCCACCCAGGCCGGTTTCTACCTCGTCCCGGTCAACCACCACTTCGTCGGACCCGAGATCGCCTGGATCGTCGCCGACTCGGGCGCCAAGGTGCTCCTCGCCCACGAGCGGTTCGCCGAGGCGGTCACCCAGGCCGCCGACGAGGCCGGCCTCGCCGCCACGCACCGGTACGCGGTGGGTGCGGTCCCCGGCTTCCGCCCGTACGCCGAACTCCTCGACGGCCGGGACGACTCGGCCCCCGCCGACCGGACCCTCGGCTGGGTCATGAACTACACCTCCGGCACCACCGGGCGCCCCCGCGGCATCCGCCGCCCCCTCCCCGGGAAGCTCCCCGAGGAGACCCATCTCGGCGGATTCCTCGGCATCTTCGGCATCCGGCCGGCCGACGGCAATGTCCATCTCGTCTGCTCGCCGCTCTACCACACCGCCGTGCTCCAGTTCGCCGCGGCCGCCCTCCACATCGGCCACCCGCTCGTCCTCATGGACCGCTGGGCGCCGGAGGAGATGCTCCGCCTGATCGACCGGTACGCGTGCACCCACACGCACATGGTCCCCACCCAGTTCCACCGGCTGCTCGCCCTTCCCGAGGACGTCCGGGAGCGGTACGACGTGTCCTCGATGCGGCACGCCATCCACGGCGCCGCGCCCTGCCCCGAGCACGTCAAACGGGCGATGATCGACTGGTGGGGCCGGTGCGTCGAGGAGTACTACGCGGCCAGTGAGGGCGGCGGCGCGTTCGCCACCGCCGAGGAGTGGCTGAAGAAGCCCGGCACGGTCGGCAGGGCGTGGCCCATCAGCGAACTCGCCGTCTTCGACGACGACGGGAAGCGGCTGCCGCCCGGCGAACTCGGCACCGTCTACCTGAAGATGAACACCGGCGGCTTCCAGTACCACAAGGACGAGGCGAAGACCGCGAAGAACCGGATCGGCGACTTCTTCACCGTCGGCGACCTGGGCGTCCTCGACGAGGACGGCTACCTCTTCCTCCGCGACCGCAAGATCGACATGATCATCTCCGGTGGCGTCAACATCTACCCGGCCGAGATCGAGGCCGCGCTCCTCGCCCACCCCGCCGTCGCGGACGCCGCCGCCTTCGGGATCCCCCACGCCGACTGGGGCGAAGAGGTCAAGGCGGTCGTCGAGGTCGCCGAGGGGCACGAGCCCGGACCCGCCCTCGCCGCCGCGGTCCTGGCCCACTGCGCGGACCGCCTCGCCGGCTTCAAGCGCCCAAAGTCCGTCGACTTCGTCGCCGCCATGCCCCGCGACCCCAACGGCAAGCTCTACAAACGCCGCCTCCGCGACCCCTACTGGGAGGGCCGCCAGCGCCCGATGTGACCGTGCGGTCCCGCACCCCGGGAAGTACCCCGGGAAGTACCCCGGGGTGCGGGGCCCGTGAGGGACCGTCAGGAGCTGAAGTAGGTCCAGTCGTCGGCCTGGCTCGGCTCGACCCAGACGAACTGGCCGTTGCGGGCGTAGTTCCCGGTGCAGTTGCCGCTGGTCCAGAAGTTGACGTGGACGTTGCCCTTCCACCACCAGCCGGACAGGGCGTTGTCCACGTTGGGCGTGTAGAAGCAGTGGGTGATGTAGTCCCCGTTCTGGTTGATCCCGTACGCGCTGATGGAGTACACGGTGCCGATGGAGTCGTGGAAGTTGAGCTGCTGACCGTTCCCTCCGGCGGAAGCCGGGCCCGCGCCGAGGAAGGCGAGGGAGGCGGCCGCGGCGGCGGTGCCCGCGACGGTGGTGAGCTTGCGCCTGATGCTCAAGGGAGTCCCCTCCATAGGTCGTGTCCGAACACCCGTTCGGTGGGAGTGATTTTAGTGGTCTAGGCCAACCGGTGGGCGATGTTCGGGATTTCGCGCGAAATCTCACCAGGGGGGCGGAGGCGTGCCGGGTTAAGGTGCGGCAGGTCATCGGTGCGAGGAGGCGTGTGGAACAGCGAGTACGGATACACAAGGTCCGCGTGGGTGACGGCGAGATCAGGGTCATCCGGCCGGACCCGGTCCCGGAACGGCTGGTGCTGCGCGACGACGGCCACTGGCTGTCGATGTACGTCGACCGGGGCGGCGCCGAACGGCTCGCCGCCCTGTGGGCGCTGGCCGCCCGGTCGGCCCGTTCCCTGGTCCACCTGCCGCTCCGGGCCAACCGGGCACCCGCCGACGCCGTCGGCGGCGACGGCGTACCGGTCACGCTGGACCTGGTCCTCGCCCACCACGGCCTGCAGTTCCCCACCGCTTCGTGGAAGGACGTCCGGGCACGGCTCGGTACCGGCAGGCCGCACACCGCGGCGACCCCGGACGGCGACTTCCCCGACCCTGGGGCCGTCGACCACGCGCGCCGGTATCACCGGGCGTACCGGGACCACCTCGGATTCGACATCGCCGCCCACACCCTCTTCGTCGTCGGCAGCGCCACCGCGTTCCGCGAGCACGGCACCGAACTCCGCGCCTTCGTCGACGAGGCTTCGTCCCACGGGGACCGGTATCCCGGGGCCGGTCACTCCTGCGTCGAGTTCACCTCCGGCCCGTGGTCACGCCCGCGGACCCGGCGGCACGTGCCCGGCTCCCTGCACATCCAGTACTGCGACACCTGGCGCGACTAGCGCGGCGGTTCCGGGGCCAGGGCCGGGAGCAACTGGGACTCCTCGTAGGCGAAATGCTCTTCGAGGCGGGTCGCGAGGCGGTCGACCTCGGCCGCGAGGGTCGCCGGGGCGGCGCCGGAGGCCAGGAGGGTCCGCAGTTCGTCGACCGTGCGGGCGACGGCCACGTGCTCCCGGCGCATGCGGTCCAGGGCGTCGGCGAGGTGGGGGAACTGCTGCCCGAGGAGGTCGAAGACCGAGTCCTCGCCGCGGTGGTGGGTGTGGAGCGCGCCGCAGAGGGTGAGGCAGTGGCGGGCGAGCTGCCCGTCGAGTGCCGGGGCCGGGGACTCCAGGCCTTCGCGGAGGGCTGCGAGTTCGGCGCGGAGCTCGTCGTGGACCTTGACCAGATGAGCGGCGATGGCGCGGTGCCGGGCCGGGTCCGCGGGGTTCGTGCGGTGCAGGGCGACGACGGGGATGACCCGGTCCGTGCCGGCCTGGTAGGCGGCGAACCCCGGGTCCCGCGCGGACTGCTCCGCGAACAGGCGGTCCCGCTCCGCGCCCTCCGTCACCACCGCCGTCGCCGCGTAGCGCTCGACGGTTCCCTCCGGGGTGCCGAGCTCGACGGTCACGCGGGCGTCGGCGCGCAGGTTGTGGAACCAGGCGGGGTGGTGCGGCCCGCCGGCGTTCGACGCGTAGACGAGGAGCCTGGCCCCGTTGCGCACGAACACGGCGGGGGTCGTGTGGGCCCTCCCGCTGCGGGCGCCGGTGGTGGTGAGCAGGAGTAAGGAGGCGCCTTCGAACATCCCGCCCACGCGGCCGCCGTTGGCGCGGAACTCCTCGATGACCTGCTGGTTGAACCCGGACATGGCTGTGCCCTTCGGTAGCATCGACCCCGACAGATGTATTTGCTTTGAAAGCAAAGCTAAAAGGGAGGGTGCAGGGTGTCAATCGCACGCGAGGGGGACGAGGGCGCCGACGTGCCCGCGGCCGGCACCGGATCGGACGTCGACGGCACCGGATCGGACCTCGACGGTGCCGGACCGGACCTCGACGGTGCCGGACCGGACGTCGACGACGCCGTCCGTACGCTGCTGCTGCTCATGCCCCGCATGGTCGGGCGGGTCAAGCGCATCCGGATTCCCGACGAGCTCCAGTCCCTCACCCTCGCGCCCCGCCACCTCTCCCTCCTCGCCTACCTGCTCTTCGACGGCCCGCTCGGCGTCAACGAACTCGCCGCCCGCCTCGAGGTGGCCCCGACCACCGTGAGCCTGATGGTCGGGGACCTCGCCAAGAAGGGCGTACTGGAGCGGAACGAGGACCCCGCCGACCGCCGCCGGAAGATCGTCTCCATCGCCGAACCCCACCGCCCCGCCATCGACGGCTGGCTCGGCCGCAGCGCCGGCGCCTGGCGCGCGGCCCTCGCCCCCCTCGGCCCGGCCGAACGCCGGATGTTCGTGGAGACGCTCGCCGCGTACGAGCACGGGCTCGCCGACAGCGACGGATGAGGACGGCGGGCCGGCGGCCGGGCCGCCGCCGACCCGGCCGCCCGAGCGACCGCCCGCCCGACGGTGAAGGCGCCGGCCTGGGGCAGAATGCCCAGCGGAACGACCGGCGGCGGCGGAGGGTGGAGATGGCGGAGCGGCACGTCGACGTGCTGATCATCGGCGCGGGGCTGTCCGGCATCAGCGCCGGGTGTCACCTGCTCGCCGGGAACCCGGGCGTCACGTTCGCGGTCCTGGAGCGGCGGGCCGGGGTCGGCGGCACCTGGGACCTGTTCCGCTATCCAGGTGTGCGCTCGGACTCGGACATGTACACCTTCGGCTACCGCTTCCGTCCCTGGCGCGACACCAAGGTCCTTGCCAGGGGCGCGGACATCCGCCGCTACCTGCGGACGACCGCCGACGCGTACGGCGTGTCCGACCGCGTGCGGTTCGGCCGGAGGGCCGTCCGGGCGGACTGGTCGAGCGAGCGGGGGCGCTGGACCGTCGAGGCCGTGGACGAGGCCACGGGCGAGACCGAGGAGTACACCGCCCGCTTCCTCGTCGGCGCCACCGGCTACTACGACTACGACGCGGGGCACCGCCCGGAGTTCCCGGGGGAGGAGCGCTTCGGCGGGACGTTCGTGCACCCGCAGCACTGGCCCGAGGACCTGGACCACACGGGCAAGCGGGTGGTCGTCGTCGGCAGCGGTGCCACGGCCGTCACCCTGGTCCCCGCGATGGCCGCCGAGGCCGCGCACGTCACCATGCTGCAGCGCTCGCCCACGTACCTGCTGACGCTCCCTGCGGAGGACGCCTTCTCGCGGTTCCTGCGCGGGCTGAGGGTTCCGGCCGGGTTGGTCCACCGCGTCGGGCGCGCCCGCAACATCGCCCTGCAGCGCGCGCTGTACGTGCTGTGCCGGAAGGCTCCCCGCCTGATGCGCGGGGTGCTGCTGCGCGCGGTGCGGGCGCAGCTCGCGGACGGTGTCGACATGCGCCACTTCACCCCGGCGTACAAGCCGTGGGACCAGCGGCTGTGCGCGGTGCCCGGCGGCGACTTCTTCGCCGCGCTCAGGAGCGGCGGCGCGTCCGTGGTCACCGACCGCATCGAGACGTTCACCGAGACGGGCGTCAGGGTCGGGTCGGGGGAGGAGATCCCGGCCGACATCGTCGTGACGGCCACCGGGCTGCGGATGCGGCTGGCCGGGGGCATGGAACTGGCCGTCGACGGGCGGCCCGTCGTCCTGCGCGACCGGCTCCTTTACAAGGGTGTGATGCTCGACGGCGTGCCCAACCTGGCGATGGTCATCGGCTACACCAACGCGTCCTGGACGCTGAAGGCCGACCTGGCCGCCGGTTACGTCAGCCGGCTGGTCGCGCACCTGGACCGGCGCGGCCTCACCAGCGTCACACCCGTCGCGGCCGAGGCCGACCGCTCGTCGGTGTCCCTCATGGGCGAGGCGCTGTCCTCCGGCTACATCACGCGCGGCGACGCGGTCATGCCCCGGCAGGGCACCCGGAACCCGTGGCGGATCCGGAACGACTACTACCACGACCGCCGGGCCCTGCGGCGAGCCCCGATCGAGGACCCCGTACTGCGGTTCCGGTGACCGTTTGGTCCCGATGAGGGGGTAAGTGCGCGGCCGGTCGGTGAAGTGATGCCGTCAGAGGGGTTGTCAGTGCAATTTCACATTACTATGTTACACCGCACACGGCTCGATGAACGTCTGTCATACGCCGTGCGAACCGGGCCAGTTCGCGTACCCATCCCCGCCAACCCCCCTCAACAGCAGGAGTTCTGTTGTCCCTCCACAGACGTGTGCGCTCGTCCCTGCTCGCCTCCGCCGTCGCGGTGACCCTCCTGGCCTCCGCCGGCCAGTCCGCCGTCTCGGCCGCGGACATCGACGACGAGACCGCCCCGACGACCCCGGTGGCCGGCCCCGCGGCACCGCAGGCCGCCGCCGGGACCAACCCCTTCGACGAGGTCGAGCACCGCGCCACCGCCACCGCCAAGACCTTCGGGCCCGCGCCCGCCCCGGGCGGCCTCGCCGCCGGCCGCGTCGCCGGAAAGGCCAAGGCCGCCGACCAGACCAAAGCCGCCGACCGGACCAAGACCAAGGCCGAGTCCGGCACCGCCGCCCGGAGCCTCGCCGCGGCCGCCGACACCACCGCGGCCGGCGTGCCCTGCACCCTCGACGGCATCTCCCGCCTCGGCGCCGACCAGTTCGCCGCCTTCCTCGCCGACCCGGCCGTCACCACCGACTGCGTCAACACCCTGATCTGGACCTGGGACGCACGCCTCGTCCCCGTCATGTCCGACGCCCACGTCCAGGCCGTCGCCCGCCGCATATCGAGCCTCGCCGCGTCCCACGACGGCAACAACTCCTCCAACCTGGAGGGGATGTTCACGTACCTGCACGCCGTCGCCTACCACGACTACTCCCGCGGCGAGATCGACACCACCGACGCGCCCACCGTGGACGCGATACGGCAGGCGGTCGCCGACTTCGGCGCCGCCCCGCGCACCTTCGACGTGACGAAGAGCAACGCGAACACCCTGCGCGAGGCGCTGTACGCCGCCAGCGCGCCCGGCCTCCGCCAGCACCAGATCGGCCTGATCAAGCGGGTCCTCGCCACCATGGACCCGGCGCACACCGCCACGAACCTCGACCCCGCCTGGGCCGGTGCCGCGCTCGCCGCGCTCTCCGTCAACTACCTCGGCGTCTACCCCGGCAACCAGGACGCCGCCTTCCACGCGGCCGTCGCCGCCGACCCGGCGTACCGCGCGCTCTTCAGGGCGTTCGCGGGCTACGGGCACCTGAAGGGGACCGCCAACGACTGGGTCGCCCGCGACGCCCTCAGCGAGTACGGCCGCTTCGGCGAGGTCACCGCCCTCCGGACGGGGATCGTCGCCGACCTCGGCCCCGTGCTCGAACAGACCGTGAGCACCTTCGGCCGCGGCAGCCAGCAGTGGGCGAAGGTCGTCTCGTGGCTCAACTACTTCGACGCCTGCAAGCCGTACGGCGTGTGCAAGGCGGACATCGAGAAGCAGCTCTTCCCCTACACGTACACCTACGACAACGGCGCCATCAAGGTCCGCACCGCGCTCGACCGCGCCACCGTCGACCAGCTGTACTACGCCGGCAAGCAGGTCAAGGCGCAGTACCACCGCGTCATCGGCACCGACCAGCCGCTCGCGGGCGACCCCAACACCGCCCTGAACATCGTCCTGTACGCCTCCCGCGCCGACTACGAGAACTACCACCCGATCCTCACCGGGTACGGCACCAACAACGGCGGCATCTACATCGAGAACGGCGCCACCTTCTACACGTACCAGCGCCGCGTCCCCCAGGACTCCAGCCTCACCCTGGAAGAGCTCTTCCGGCACGAGTACGTCCACTACCTCAACGGCCGCTTCGCCGTCCCCGGCTTCTTCGGACAGGGCCCCTGGTACCAGGGCGACCGCACCACCGCCATGGACGAGGGCACCGCCGAGTTCTTCGACGGAGCCACCCGCGACAACGGCATCGCCGTCCGCAAGTCCCTCGTCCGCGGCGTCATCAACGACACCTCGCGCGGCGGCCCGCGGATGAGCGTGCGCCAGCTCCTCCACGCCACCTACGACGGCGACGGCTTCCGCTTCTACAACTACGCGGGCACCTTCTTCGAGTTCCTCTGGACCGAACGCCCGTCGCTGCTCCGCGAGATGTACACGAACCTGCGGAACAACGACGTCAGCGGCTACGACGCGTGGCGCGAGCGGCTGAGCGCCGACGCCGGCCTCCAGCAGGCCTACGACCGCTTCCTCGACGCGCAGATCGCCAAGGTCGACACCCTGTACGTGCCGAACACCACCTACACGGCCAACGGGTACCTGCGCGACGTGGACGTCTCCGCCGTCCGCGCCGCCTTCGCCAACGCCACCCAGAACACCCCCGACTGCTACGAGGCCGGCGAGTACGGCAAGCGCCGCTTCGTCTGTACCGGACGCATCACCGCCAACCTGTCGGACGCCGGCAACGCCGACAAGGTCTTCAAGGACATGTCCGAGACCGTCGACTACTTCATCCTCGACCGCGCGGGCGCCGCTTCCAACAACCTCGCCGACATGAACTGCTCCTTCGGCCCCGTCGACATCTGGTCGAGCCGGGTAGCGGGCACGTCGAGCTACACCTGCGAGGGCCCCCTGCGCAGCTGACCACCCCACCGCGTCCGGGCCGGTCACTCCACGGGGGGAGTGACCGGCCCGGCTCCCGTTTCCCCCGACACCACACCCCGGAGGCCGTACGTGAGCACCACCCCGCACGAGGTCCGCACCACCGACTACCACGCCGCAGGCGAACCCTTCAGGATCGTCGACGAGGACCTCCCCCCGATCCCCGGCGACACCGTCGCCCAGCGCCGCGCCCTCGCACTCCGGCTCGGACCGCTGGACGAACTGCGCCGCCTCCTCGTCCGCGAACCCCGCGGACACTCCGGCATGTACGGCGGATTCGTCGTCCCGCCCGACGACGACGGCGCCCACTTCGGCGTGCTGTTCTGGCACAAGGACGGCTACTCCACCGCCTGCGGCCACGGCACGATGGCGCTCGGCGCCTGGGCCGTCGACACCGGACGCGTCCACGCCCCCGACGACGGCGACGCCGTGGTCCGCATCGACGTGCCTTCGGGGCGCGTCTCCGCCACCGTGCACCGCGCGGGCGGCCGCACCACCGGCGTCACCTTCCGCAACGTCCCGACCCGCGTCCTCGCCCGCAAGGTCCCGGTGACCACCGGACACGGCACCGTCGAGGTCGACATCGCCGACTCCGGCGCCTGCTACGTCTCCGTCCCCGCGCACGCCCTCGGCCTCGACACGACCCCGGCCTCCCTGCCCGGACTCGTCCGGGCAGGACGGGAGATCCGCGCCGCGCTCCCCGCCCACGACGTCTACGGCGTCATCCTGTACGAGGACCTGCCCGACACCCCCGAAGGACCGCGGCAGCGCAACGTCACCGTCTTCGCCGACGGCCAGATCGACCGCTCGCCCTGCGGATCCGGCACCTCCGCCCGGCTCGCCCTGCTCGGCGAGGACGGGCGCCTCGGCCCCGGGGACACCCTCACCCACGAGTCGGTCGCCGGCACCGTGTTCACCGGCCGCCTGCTGCTCGGCGGCGTCACCGAGGTCACCGGGACCGCGTACCGCACCGGCACCCACGCCTTCGAGCTCGACCCCCACGACGACCTCGGGACGGGGTTCCTGCTGTGACCGACCCGCTCCGGATCGACGCCCCGACCATGAGCCGCCTCCTGACGCCGGCCGCCACGGCCGACGTCCTCGCCGACACCCTGCGCGCCGGCTTCGACCCCGAAGCCGCACCGGCCCGCACCGCCGTGCCCGTCCCGGCCGGCGAACTCCTCCTGATGCCCGCCGCCTTCGGCGCGTACGCCGGAGTGAAGATCGCGGGCGTGGCCCCCGGCAACCCGGCCCTCGGCCTGCCCCGCATCACCGGCTCCTACCTGCTGCTCGACGGCGTGAACCTGCGGCCGCTCGCCCTCCTCGACGGCGCGGCCCTCACCGAGCTGCGCACCCCGGCCGTCTCGGCGCTCGCCGTCCGCCGCCTGACACCGGACGGCGGACCGCTGCGCCTCGTGCTCTTCGGCACCGGCCCCCAGGCGTACGGCCACCTGGAGGCCGTCCTCGCGGCCCGCGAGCTCGCCGAGGCGGTCGTCGTCGGGCGCAACGCGATCGGCGCGCGCGCCCTCGCCGGATACGCGCGGAGCCTCGGCGTCCCCGCCCGCGCCGGCACCCCCGCCGACGTGGCCGGGGCCGACCTCGTCGTCTGCTGCACCACCGCGCGCGAACCCCTCTTCGACGGGACCCTGGTGGCGCCCGGCGCCACCGTCGTCGCGGTCGGCTCGCACGAACCGACCGCCCGCGAGACGGACACCGCGCTCGTGGCGCGCGCCGAGGTGTACGTCGAGGCGCGCACCGCCGCCCTGCGCGAGGCCGGCGACCTGCTCGTCCCGACGGCCGAAGGGGCGATCGAGGAGGACCACGTGGCGGGCAACCTCGCCGACCTGGTGACCGGCCGCCTGACCCCCTCGGCCGACCGCCCGCGGCTCTTCAAGAGCGTGGGCATGGCCTGGGAGGACCTCGCGGTCGCCGTCGCGCTGTACGAGGCGGCGCTCGCCGCCTGACCGCACGGAGAGGCCCCGGTCC
>NZ_JBHJQI010000079.1:0-36867 GCF_042262805.1 Streptomyces sp. NPDC056361 | reverse complement strand
GTCGATGAAGTGCTGCCGCACCGAGTCGACGTGGTGCGGGGCGACCTTCCGCATGGTCTCCGCGCCGTGCTCGGTGAGGACCGCGAACAGTCCGCTCCGGTCCGATTCGCAGTGCGTACGCCGTCGCCGGTTCAGCAGCGGCGCAGGTCCTCCGTGAGCGTGCCCTGAACGGTCGTCAGGGTCCGGTCGTGGCAGCCGTCGGAGCCGTACAGCCGGTAGCGCTCGGTCGTGGTGCCGACCGCGTGCCGCTGGTCGCGCGGGACGCCGGAGGTGTACGTGGCGTCCCCGGTGTACGTGTCGTCGAGGCGCGACCAGGACAGGCGCCGACCGTCGCGTACGACGAGGGTGTCGGCGCGGTCCCCGAGCGTGAGGACCGTCCGGAGCCGGTCGCCCGCACCGACGGTCGTCTCGCCGTCCATGGTGTAGGCGCGGCGCACGCCGGTGACGGTCCGGCCGGTGGTCACGGTCTCGTCGTCGGTCCAGCGCGCGGTGTAGGCGTCCGGGTTCTCGCCCTCGCCCCACCGGTGGACGGAGGTGTGGGCGACGGAGCGGACGACGGTGGTGTCGACGCGGCCGTGCGAGGTGTTCAGGTGGCCGGCGACGGTCAGCCGGTGTGCGGCGTCCGTGTCGAGCCGGTGCGGGGTCGCGCCCCCGGAATCCGCCGTGTACACCGACGTGTTGCGCGGGGTCCCCTCCTCGTGGCGGTCGAGGCCGCCGGTGACGACCCGGCTGCCCTCGTCCTGCCAGAGCAGCACGTTGGTGGGGGTGGACCAGCCCGCCAGGCCGGCCGGGACCCCGGCGACCGTGACCTCCACCCGGTGGGCGCGGCCGTCGTTGAGGAGGCCGGCGAAGGGGGTCAGGTCGTAGACGATCGGCTGGACGTCGAAGGCGCGGGGCGCGGGGGTGACGTACCAGAGGAACGGGTTGGACCAGCCGCCGGTCCAGACCGTGGGGAAGGGGGCGGCGATGCCGGCGAGCCGGCCGTCCACGGCGACGCGGACCTCGCGGTGCGGGCCGTCGCTCGCCCGGCAGGAGTACGGGGCGGCGTCGGGGGCGGAGAGGTACCAGTACTCCTCGCAGCCGCCGCCCGAGCCCGTGGCGTACACCTCGGCGAGGAGGCGTTCGGTGTTGCGCGGGGTGGTGAGGGTGGAGCCGGTGAGGGGGATCACCCGGTCGGGGGTACCCGTGGCGGGTTTCACCCGGCCCTCGGCGGTGTGGAAGGTGAGGGTGACGCGGACGTCGAGCACGCCGGTGTACGTCTCGTTCACGACATTGCCGATGAGCATCTCGACCGGCTGCGGGCGGGCGAGGGTGTCGCGGTAGCGGGTGACGTCCTTCTCGACGGACCAGGCGATGCCGTCGGGCGAGGGCTGGGGGGTGGAGGTGCGGAGGATCTCCACGCCGCCGACGGCGAGGTAGCCGAGCCGGTCGTACTGGCGGCCCTTCACGTGTCCTTCGAGGCGCAGGACGATCTTGTTCCAGCGGGTGCCGCACTCCTTCGGCGGGCTGTAACTCCCCTGGTACGGGGTGAAGTCGCGGAACTGCGCGGCGGCGAGGACGACCTCGCAGCTGCGGGTGCCGGGGGTGTCGACGGGCGGGGCGGCGGTGACCGGGTCGTGCCAGTCGGTGGTGAACTCGGCCGGGGGCGTCGGGCCGTTCGGGCCGTCGGCGGCGGCCGGCTGGGCGGCGAGCAGGGCTCCGGCGGCCAGGATCAGGCCGCTGATCATGCTCATGACCTTGAGTGATCTCATGGGGCAGGAGTGAAGCGCGGCCACCGCGGCACGGTCCAGAGGACGATGAGCGGACATGGCGCGATCTGTTCCCCCATGGGGAAATTCGATTGCCGCGCTCCGGCGAAAAAGCGAACCTTGCACGGTTTCCCCCGCCCGCACCGCCGTCACCCACCCCTGGCGCGCGGTCCCCCAGACACACCCGGAGACCCTGGGACGCCATGCAGATTCGAGATCTTCCCTACGCCGACCCAGGGGTCCCCGACATCCGCTCGGGCGCCCGGTTCCTCGTCTGGCTCGGCCGTCAGCAACTCGGCGGACAGGTGAAGTCCCTGCTCTGGGGACTGCTGCACCACCTGGGCATCGCCGGCCTTCCGCTCGGCATCGGCATCGCCGTGCAGGCGGTCGTCGACCGCGACGGCGGGCGGCTCGCGCTCGCCGGCGGACTGCTCGTCGTCCTCGGTGCCGCCATCGCCACCGGCGACGTCATGCTCCACCGCACCGCCGTCACCAACTGGATCACGGCGGCCGCCCGGGTCCAGCAGCTGCTCTCCCGCAAGACCGCCGAGCTCGGCTCCGTGCTGACCCGCCGGGTCGCCGCGGGCGAGGTCGTCGCGGTCTCCACCGGCGACGTCGAGAAGATCGGCTGGTTCGTGGAGGCGCTCTCCCGGTTCGCCGCCGGAGCCGTCGCCCTGGTGGTCATCTGCGTGGGCCTCACCGTCTACCAGCCCGCCCTGGGCGTCGTGGTGGCCGTCGGCGTCCCCGTCCTGGCCCTCGCGGTGCTGCCGCTCCTCCCCCGCGCGACCCGCCGGGCGGACGTCCAGCGCGAGAAGGCGGGCAAGGCCACCGAGCTCGCCTCCGACACCGTCGCCGGACTGCGCGTGCTGCGCGGCATCGGCGGCGAGGACCTGTTCCTCGGCCGCTACCGCGCCGCCTCCCAGGAGGTCCGCAGGGCCGCCGTGCACAGCGCGCGGATGTGGGCGCTGATCGCCGCCATCCAGGTCGTGCTGCCCGGCGTGCTCCTCATCGTCGTGGTGGCGTACGGGACCCGGCTCGCGCTCGACGGGCGGATCACGGTCGGCGAACTGGTCACGGTGTACAGCGCCGTGGCCCTCACCTACCACCCGCTGCGCAACTTCGAGGAGATCGCCATGGCGTACTCCTTCTCCCGACCGTCCGCGAAGCGGGCGGCCCGGGTCCTCGCGCTGTCCCGCACCACGACGACCGCGGCCGCCGACGGGGACGAGGGGCGCCGGGCGACCGGCGACCTCTACGACCCGCTGACCGGGCTGCTCGCCCCGGCCGGCCGGTTCACCGCCGTCGTCTGCGGCGACCCGGACGTCGCCGGACGGCTCGCGGACCGGCTCGGCGGCCACCCGGCCGAACCGGACGCCGACCACACCTCGGTGCTCCTCGGCGGCGTCCCGCTCGACGAGCTGACCCTGGACTCGGCCCGTACGGCCGTCCTCGTGCAGGACAAGGACCCGGTCCTGCTCTCGGGCACCCTGAGCGAGCTGCTCGACGTGCCCGCCTCCGGAGCGGTCGCGGCCTCGGACGCGCTGGCCGCCGCGCAGTGCGACGACGTCCTCGACGCGCTGGCGCAGGCCTCCGTGGACACCGGCGGCGACCCGATGCGCACCCGCATCACCGAGCGGGGCAGGTCACTCTCCGGCGGCCAGCGCCAGCGGCTCGCCCTCGCCCGGTCCCTGGTGGCCGACCCCGAGGTGCTCGTCCTCGACGAGCCCACCTCGGCGGTCGACGCGCACACCGAGTCGCGGGTCGCCGAAGGCGTCAAGGCGCTGCGGAAGGCCAGGACCACGGTGGTCCTCGCCTCCTCGCCGCTGCTCCTGGACCGCGCCGACCGGGTCGTCCTGGTCCACGAGGGCCAGGCCGTCGCGGTCGGCACCCACCGCGAGCTGCTCGCCGGAGAGCCCCGCTACCGCGCGGTGGTCACCCGCGAGACCGACGAGGAGCTCGCGGCGGCCGTCGGCCGTGTCGGCGAACTCGAAGCACTGGAAGGGGAATCGGCATGATCGGCCTGGCGCCGCCGGAGTACGACCCGGCGGCCCCGACGACGGCGACGACGCTGCCCGTCGCCGCCACCGCGACCGTCCGCGGCTACGTCCGCGAGCTGCTGAGGCGGCACCGCCGCGCGTTCGCGCTGCTCATCGGGGTGAACGCGGTCGCCGTGATCGCCTCGATGGCGGGCCCGTACCTGCTCGGCTCGGTCGTGGACGGGCTCGCGGACGGGGCGCGGGACCTGCACCTGGAGCGTACGGTCGCGCTGTTCGCCGTCGCACTGCTCGTCCAGACCGTCTTCGTGCGGCTCGTCCGGCTGCGCGGGGCGATGCTCGGCGAGGAGATGCTCGCCGACCTGCGCGAGGACTTCCTCGTCCGCGCCGTCGGGCTGCCGCCCGGCGTGCTGGAGCGGGCCGGGACCGGCGACCTGCTCTCCCGGATCACCACGGACGTCGACCGGCTCTCCAACGCGATGCGGGAGGCCGTGCCCCAGCTGGCGATCGGCGTCGTGTGGGCGGGGCTGCTGCTCGGCGGCCTCGCGGTCACGTCGCCGCCGCTGGCGCTCGCCGCGCTGCTCGCCGCGCCGCTGCTGATCGTCGGCAGCCGCTGGTACTTCAAGCGGGCGCCCGCCGCGTACCGCTCGGAGTCCGCGGGGTACGCGGCGGTCGCCGGCGCGCTGGCCGAGACGGTCGACGCGGGCCGCACGGTCGAGGCGCACCGCCTCGGCGCGCGCCGGATCGCCCTGTCGGACCGGCGCATCTCCGAGTGGGTGGCCTGGGAGCGGTACACCCTCTTCCTGCGCTCGGTGCTCTTCCCCGTCGTCAACCTCACCCACACGACGGTGCTGTGCGCGGTGCTCCTGCTCGGCGGGGTGTTCGTGCTCCAGGGCTGGATCGACGTGGGCCAGCTGACGACGGGCGCGCTCCTCTCGCAGATGCTGGTGGACCCGATCGGCATCGTGCTGCGCTGGTACGACGAGCTCCAGGTCGCGCAGGTGTCGCTGGCGCGGCTCGTCGGCGTCCGGGACATCGAGCCGGCCGCCGGCGACCGGGACGTGCGGCCCGAGGGCCGTGCGGTCCGGGCCGACGAGGTCCGCTTCGGCTACCGGGAGGGCGTCGACGTGCTGCACGAGGTGTCGCTGAAGGTGGCGCCCGGCACCCGGCTCGCCCTGGTCGGCCCGTCCGGCGCGGGGAAGTCCACGCTCGGCCGGCTGCTCGCCGGCATCTACGCCCCGCGCACCGGTTCCGTGACCCTCGGCGCCGCCGAGCTGGCGCGGATGCCCGCCGAGCGGGTCCGCGAGCATGTGGCCCTGGTCAACCAGGAGCACCACGTGTTCGTCGGCTCGCTCCGGGACAACCTGCTGCTCGCCAGGTCGGGCGCCGGTGACACCGAGCTGTGGGCCGCCCTGACGGCGGTCGACGCGGACGACTGGGCGCGCGGGCTCGGCGAGGGCCTGGACACCGAGGTCGGCTCGGGCGGCCATGCGCTGACCCCGGCGCAGGCCCAGCAGATCGCCCTGGCCCGGCTCGTCCTCGCGGATCCGCACACCCTGGTCCTGGACGAGGCGACCTCGCTCCTCGACCCCCGCGCGGCCCGGCACCTGGAGCGCTCCCTCGGCCGCGTCCTCGACGGGCGCACCGTCGTGGCCATCGCCCACCGGCTCCACACCGCCCACGACGCCGATCTGATCGCGGTCGTCGAGGCGGGCCGCATCAGCGAACTCGGCAGCCACGACGAACTGGTCGCGGCGGACGGCGCGTACGCGGCCCTGTGGAGGTCGTGGCACGGCTGACCGGTGATGAGGGGCCCGCACCGGACTTCCGGTGCGGGCCCCCTCGCGTCTCCCCGTGCGGCCGGCCCGTACGCCGAGCTAGCCGCGGAGTCCGGCGAGCGGCGCGCCACGGTGCGGCAGGTGCATCCAGCCCTCGACCGCGGCGGCGGCCCGCTCCTCCTCGGTCTCGGGCGGATCCGTGAGGCCCAGGGCGGCGGCCCGTGCGACGAGGGCGGAGACGAGGGCGTCGAGGTCGTGGTCGCTGTGGACACAGCGCTCGCGCACGGGCGCGGGCAGCGCGAGGCCGAGGCCGTGTTCGAGTGCCTCGACGATCGCCCCCCGGGCGGGGCCGCCGTCCTTCCCCTTGTACGTCCCCGCCGGCGCGAGCCCCCACTGGAGCAGCGCATAAGCGGGGTACACCTCCAGGACCGCACCCGAGCCGTCTCGGGGCAGGGCCGGGCCGCCGTCCGCGAACCGTTCCATCAGGTCGGCGGCGCGCATCGCGACGATGCCCAGCTTGTCCGCCGAGACGGACAGGGGCCGCTGCTTGCCGGCCCCGGTCCGCTTCCAGGCCACGTCGTCGGTGAGGCGGTGGGTGAACCTGTTCCCCAGGCCGGGCCCGCCGTCCTCACGCGGCCCGTAACCGCCCTTCACGGGCAGTACGGCACCCGTCTGGTGCGCGCCGAGCAGGGCGGCGAAGGCGACGGGCCAGCCCAGCGGCGAGTCGAGCCCGGTCCTGTCCGCCGAGCGCATCGCGGCCAGCAGGTCCTCGTCGCTCCTCCCCGGGAGGAGCTCGACCGCGGGCTCGTCGGACCAGGTCACCCGGCACACGCCGGTCGTGCCGGTGTACCCGGCGAGATCGATTCCCACCGTGACCATGACACCGTCACCCCGGGCCGTCGCCCCGCTCCGCGCCGCGTCCACCACCGTCACTCCCTCGCCGTCCCGGGTAGTCACTACCGGGAAGTCCCTAGATGAAGCCGAGCGCCGAGGCTCCGCCGACCCCGCCGAGGAGCATGAAGGCGGGCATCAGGACCTTCAGCTCGACCCAGCTGCCGGCGCGGAAGCGCATGCCCTTCGGCGGGCCGATCGGGTACCAGCGCTTGCGGCCGACCGGGATCGGCCACAGGATCGGGCAGCCGGAGACGGTGAGGGCGTCGCCGATGTCGTGGACGAGGGCGCCGAGGACGATCGGCAGGCCGAGCCACAGGTACTCCTGGCCGGGGCCGGTGAAGAACCAGTCCGAGCCGTTGCCGGGCTTGTCGAGGACGCCCGCGAGGATCCAGGCGCTGGTCGCGCCGAGCAGCCAGACGAGGACGTCGCTGGACATCCGGGCGGCCCGCCACAGCAGGCCTTCCACGGCCAGGACCAGATGGACGAAGAGGATGGCGAGGACCGCCCACCGGCCGCCGGTGACCGCCGCGACGGAGGCCCCGGCGCCGATGAGGACGGCCCAGAGCCAGGTGTGGGTGAGGGTCCGGTGGCCGCCCGACCTGCGCGGGTCGGCGGTGGAGCGGGTGGCCTTGTAGACGGCGTACGACAGCTTGTCGACGACCTCGCAGAGGCCCCGGGAGACGGGGCCGAAGGCGCGCGAGATGGTGGCGGACTTGTGGTCGAGGTCGGGGGCGAGGGCCGCGCCCGCGCAGATGAGCGCGCCGACGACGAGCACCGGCCAGGGCATCGGGTGGTCGAAGGCGGCCGCGGCCGCTCCCACACCCAGCCAGGCCGCCGCTCCGGACAGTGAGTGTGCCGGTCCCATCATGGTCGCTGCCGCCCCGTTTCTCCTGCGCCGGCGCTCAGTTGACGACCGGTCGACGGACGAGCCTATCGCCCGTGATCACGACGGCAGGCGGCCGGTTCCCTCATCCGAGCGGAATGCGGGCAAGATGGGGTCGTGACCCTTATCGATCAGCTGCCGCCGACCGCCGACCCCGACGCCCTCTTCGAGGCCTTCTCCTCCTGGGCCGAGGACCGGGGCATCACGCTCTACCCGGCCCAGGAAGAGGCGCTGATCGAGGTCGTCTCCGGGGCCAACGTGATCTTGTCCACTCCCACCGGTTCCGGGAAGTCGCTGGTCGCGGCGGGGGCGCACTTCACGGCGCTCGCGAACGACCAGGTGACCTTCTACACCGCGCCGATCAAGGCGCTGGTGTCGGAGAAGTTCTTCGACCTGTGCAAGCTCTTCGGTACCGAGAACGTCGGCATGCTGACCGGCGACGCCTCCGTGAACGCGGACGCCCCGGTGATCTGCTGTACGGCGGAGGTGCTGGCCTCCATCGCACTGCGGGACGGCAAGTACGCCGACATCGGCCAGGTCGTGATGGACGAGTTCCACTTCTACGCGGAGCAGGACCGCGGCTGGGCCTGGCAGATCCCGCTGCTCGAACTCCCGCAGGCGCAGTTCGTGCTCATGTCGGCGACGCTCGGCGACGTGTCCATGTTCGAGAAGGACCTGACCCGGCGCACGGGCCGGCCGACCTCGGTGGTCCGCTCGGCGACCCGGCCGGTGCCGCTCTCGTACACGTACGAGCTCACGCCGATCACGGAGACCCTGACGGAGCTCCTGGAGACCAAGCAGGCGCCGGTCTACATCGTGCACTTCACGCAGGCGCAGGCCGTCGAGCGCGCGCAGTCGCTGATGAGCATCAACATGTGCACGCGCGAGGAGAAGGACAAGATCGCCGAGCTGATCGGCAACTTCCGCTTCACCACCAAGTTCGGCCAGAACCTCTCGCGTTACGTGCGCCACGGCATCGGCGTGCACCACGCGGGCATGCTGCCGAAGTACCGCCGGCTGGTGGAGAAGCTGGCCCAGGCGGGCCTCCTGAAGGTGATCTGCGGGACGGACACCCTCGGCGTGGGCGTGAACGTGCCGATCCGTACGGTGCTCTTCACGGCCCTGACCAAGTACGACGGCAACCGGGTGCGCACGCTGCGCGCCCGTGAGTTCCACCAGATCGCGGGCCGGGCCGGCCGGGCCGGCTTCGACACGGCCGGTTACGTGGTCGCGCAGGCCCCCGAGCACGTCATCGAGAACGAGAAGGCGCTCGCGAAGGCCGGCGACGACCCGAAGAAGCGCCGCAAGGTCGTCCGCAAGAAGGCCCCCGAGGGCTTCGTCGCCTGGAGCGACACGACGTTCGAGCGGCTGATCGAAGCCGAGCCCGAGCCGCTGACCTCGCGCTTCAAGGTCACCAACATCATGCTGCTGTCGGTGATCGCCCGGCCGGGCAACGCCTTCGAGGCGATGCGCAAGCTCCTGGAGGACAACCACGAGCCGCGCAAGGCCCAGCTGCGGCACATCCGCCGGGCCATCGCGATCTACCGCTCGCTGCTCGACGGCGGCGTGGTCGAGCAGCTGGACACCCCGGACGCCGAGGGCCGCACGATCCGTCTGACGGTCGACCTCCAGCAGGACTTCGCGCTCAACCAGCCGCTGTCGACGTTCGCGCTGGCCGCCTTCGACCTGCTCGACCCGGAGTCCCCCTCGTACGCCCTGGACATGGTGTCCGTCGTCGAGTCGACGCTCGACGACCCGCGCCAGATCCTCGCCGCCATGCAGAACAAGGCGCGCGGCGAGGCCGTCGGGCGGATGAAGGCGGACGGCGTCGAGTACGAGGAGCGGATGGAGCGGCTCCAGGAGATCTCGTACCCGAAGCCGCTGGAGGAGCTGCTCTGGCACGCGTACAACGTCTACCGGACGTCCCACCCGTGGGTCGGCGACCACCCGGTGTCGCCGAAGTCGGTCATCCGCGACATGTACGAACGCGCGCTGACCTTCACGGAGTTCACCTCCTGGTACGAGCTGGCGCGGACCGAGGGCATCGTCCTGCGGTACCTGGCGAGCGCCTACAAGGCGCTCGACCACACCATCCCGGACGACCTGAAGACCGAGGACCTGGAGGACCTGATCGCCTGGCTGGGCGAGATGGTGCGGCAGGTCGACTCCTCGCTCCTGGACGAGTGGGAGCAGCTCGCCAACCCGGAGGTCCAGACGGCCGAGGAGGCCCAGGAGAAGGCCGACCAGGTCAAGCCGGTCACGGCCAACGCCCGCGCCTTCCGGGTCCTGGTGCGCAACGCCATGTTCCGCCGGGTGGAGCTGGCCGCCCTCGACAACGTCGACGCGCTGGGCGAGCTGGACGCCGAGTCCGGCTGGGACGCGGACGCGTGGGGCGAGGCGATGGACGCGTACTGGGACGAGTACGACGACCTCGGTACGGGTCCCGACGCGCGCGGCCCGAAGCTGCTCTCCATCGAGGAGGACGCGGCGCACGGCCTGTGGCGCGTCCGGCAGACCTTCGCCGACCCCAACGGCGACCATGACTGGGGCATCAGCGCGGAGGTGGATCTCGCGGCCTCCGACGAGGAGGGCCGCGCGGTGGTCCGCGTGACGTCCGTCGGACAGCTGTAGCCACCGCCCGAAGGAGATTCTTCCGTGACCAACCCCGCCGAAAGGCTCGTGGACCTGCTCGACCTGGAGCAGATCGAGGTCAACATCTTCCGCGGGCGCAGCCCGCAGGAGTCGCTGCAACGGGTCTTCGGCGGGCAGGTCGCCGGGCAGGCCCTGGTGGCGGCCGGCCGCACCACCGAGGGCGACCGGCCGGTGCACTCCCTGCACGCCTACTTCCTGCGGCCCGGCAGGCCCGGCGTGCCGATCGTCTACCAGGTGGAGCGGGTGCGCGACGGCCGGTCGTTCACGACCCGCCGGGTGACGGCGATCCAGGAGGGGCGGACGATCTTCAATCTGACGGCCTCCTTCCACAAGCCGGAGGAGGCGGGCTTCGAGCACCAGCTGCCGCCGCGCCACCTGACCGACCCGGAGAGCCTGCCGAACCTCGCGGACGAGATCCGCGAGCACCTCGGCGCCCTGCCGGAGGCCCTGGAGCGCATGGCGCGCCGCCAGCCCTTCGACATCCGCTACGTCGACCGCCTGCGCTGGACCCAGGAGGAGGCCAAGGGCGCGGACCCGCGTTCCGCCGTGTGGATGCGGGCCGTGGGCCCGCTCGGCGACGACCCGCTCGTCCACACCTGCGCCCTGACCTACGCCTCGGACATGACGCTCCTGGACGCGGTGCGCATCCCGGTCGAGCCGCTGTGGGGCCCGCGCGGCTTCGACATGGCCTCGCTCGACCACGCGATGTGGTTCCACCGCCCCTTCCGCGCGGACGAGTGGTTCCTCTACGACCAGGAGTCCCCGATCGCGACCGGCGGCCGCGGGCTCGCCCGCGGCCGCATCTACGACCGCGAGGGCCGCCTCCTGGTGTCGGTGGTCCAGGAGGGCCTGTTCCGGAAGCTGTAGCCCCGCTCGGTCACTCGTACTCGGTGGCGCCCTTGCGGGTCAGGTAGGCCGGGCTGACCGCCTTGGCGATGGCGCGGCCGCCGGTGACCGGGCTGTACCGCTCGGTCGCCGACCGGATGACCACGCCCTCCCGCAGGTGCGTCTCCCGGCCGGAGACGGTCTCGCGTCCGCTCGCGTGCGCCAGGACCGTGTCCAGGTCGTACGGGCCCGCGTACAGCCGCGGCACGAGCGGTACCTCGCCGGGCTCCAGGACCTCGGCCGGGTCCAGCCAGCGGACCAGGCCGTCGATCTCGGCGGACACGTCGAAGAGCGCGTACCCGACGGTCTCGGAGCGGGCGTCGGCGCCGTAGGCGAGGTCCTGCACGCCGGAGCCGTACACCTCGCCGAAGAGCCCGACCCGGCGGGCGCCGAGGCGCTTCGCCAGCCGCTCGGCGACGGCCGCCAGGCCGTGACCGTGGACGGCGCGCCAGTACAGGTTGCGCGGGTCCTCCTGGAGGGCGAGGCCCTTCGACCCGAATCCCTTGGAGGACACCTGCACGCGTCCGTCCTCGGCGCCGTAGGTCAGCAGGCAGGCGGTGCCGTGGAGCTTCTCGGTGAGGACGACGGGCTCGCCGGGCTCGAAGACGTCCGGGTAGCGCTGGAGGTTCTCGATGTCGACCCAGGGCAGCAGGTCGGGCGCGACCTCCACGTCGCCGCTCATGGTCGGCGGTATCGGCGGCACCCACTTCACGATCCCGAGCCGCTCCGCGAAGTCGGTCCCCTCGGCCGCCGCCCGCTCCAGGTCGACTCCCGCGAGCTCCCCCGGCCTGCAGACGATCCCCTGCGACAGCTCTCCCCGCAGCCGAACCGCCTTGACCCGGTCCGCGTTCCCCCCGGCGAGCCGCCCGGTCAGCCCCAGTTCGTCGATCAGCCCCGCGGGCAGCACGGCCTGCTCGGGGATGTAGACGGCGGCGTCGCCCGTCGTGTACATCCCCTTGGCGACGACCGCCCGGTAGAGGCCCACCTGGGCCAGTTCCAGGGCGTCGGCGTCGGGATGCGGATGCACGGTCAGGACTTCGGCGGTCACGCGCAGGGTCGACATGTTCAGGACTCCGGTCGCTCGGGTTTCGATCTCATCGCGGCCCACTGTGCCGACCCGAATTCCCCTGGGCGATCGAATTGCCGCCTGGTAGCGTCGTGATCTTCGCCGGGCGCTGATCCGGTGGAGTCCCTGTCAGGACCGATGCCATGTCCTCCTCGGCCCCGCCCTCTCCCGCGCTCGCCTCGGCACTTCGCCGGGTGGAGACCGTCTTCGGCGGCATGACCGCGAGTCCCGACGGGTGTCTCCGGTGCTACGGCGAGGGGGAACTGGCACTGCTCGCGGTCCCCCGCGCGCCTCTCGGTGACGACCTGGTGCGAACGCTCTTCCACGAGGTCCCCGGTCACTTCCCGGACCATCCCGCCGTGCTCCGGCGGCTCCTGCCCGAGTTCTTCACGTTCGTCGCCGGCGGCCGCTTCTCCGGGATGGGGTACCTACCCACCGGGCTCGGTCGCACCGCCTGGCGGGAGTGGCCGTCCGAGCAGGCGGAGGCGATCGAGGACTTCCTCGACGCGTGGTGGCGGGAGACGCTCGCCGACCCGGAGCCCGCGTACGGCGTGGGGGCCGTCTGGGAGCTGTGCGTGGACGTCCACGGCTCGATGGGGCCTCTGCTGGACGTCTGGGCGGCCGCGCCCCGGGACGGGACCGAGGACGCGCACCTCGGTGACTGGGTGGCGTACCGGATCGACGAACTACTCCAGGACGATCGCTGCGTCCTGCCCTGGAACATGGACGGCGAGGCGCTCCTGCCCGGCCTTCAGGCCTGGCTCGTCGAGCACGCGGTGGACCGGGTCGCCGGGCATGCCGACCCGCTCCTGGCGCCCAAGGTCGCGCTGCTCGCGCTCCCGCCCGAGGAGCGGTGGGTGGCGTACTCCGAGCTGATCGCCTCAGCCGGCTGACGGGTCCAGGCCCGGCAGCGGGTCCTGCGCCACCTCGTGGCGGCGGGTGCGGATGTCGGGGGCCGGCGGATGGAGTTTGGCGTCGCAGGTGGGGCCGAGGCCGGTGCGACGGGAGTCGGCGCCGGTGAGGGGGCGGCCGCAGAGGCGGCAGTGCACGCGGCGCGGTCGTTCGTCCGGAGCGGAATCGATCGCGATTGCCAGTGGTTCGTCTCCCATGCTGAGATCAAACCCTATTCCGACGAGGAGCAGTCCATGAGTCTGTACGACATTCCGCTGAAGAGCCTGACCGGCGAGCCGGTCTCCCTTGCCGACTACAAGGACCGCGCGGTCCTGGTGGTGAACGTCGCCTCCAAGTGCGGCCTCACCCCGCAGTACGCCGGTCTGGAGCGGCTGCAGAAGGAGTACGGCGAGCGCGGCTTCACCGTGCTCGGTGTGCCCTGCAACCAGTTCGCGGGCCAGGAGCCCGGCAGCGCCGACGAGATCGCCACCTTCTGCTCGGCGACGTACGGCGTCTCCTTCCCCCTCCTGGAGAAGACGGACGTCAACGGCGACGGCCGCCACCCGCTCTACTCGGAGCTGGTGAAGATCGCCGACGCCGAGGGCGAGGCCGGCGACGTGCAGTGGAACTTCGAGAAGTTCCTCATCGGTCGCGACGGCGCGGTCACCCGCTTCCGCCCGCGCACCGAGCCGGAGGCCCCGGAGGTCGTGGCGGCGATCGAGGCCCAGCTTGTCTGATACGGGGATCGGCACGGGGGTCGTCGAGCGGCTGCGGGCCGCCGGCTGCGTCTTCGCCGAGGAGGAGGCGGAGATGCTGCTCGCGGCGGCGGCAGGTCCCGCCGAGCTCGACGCGATGGTCGAGCGGCGGGCCGAGGGCCTGCCGCTGGAACACATCGTCGGCTGGGCCGAGTTCGCCGGGCTGCGGATCGAGGTCGACGGCGGCGTCTTCGTGCCCCGGCGCCGTACGGAGTTCCTCGTCGGGCTCGCGGTGGAGCGGGCCCGGCCGGGGGCCGTCTGCGTCGACCTGTGCTGCGGCTCGGGTGCGGCGGGCGCGGTGCTCCTGGACCGGGTCGCGGGCGCGGAGGTGCACGCCTCGGACATCGAGCCGGCTGCGGTGCGCTGCGCCCGCCGGAACGTCGAGCCGCGCGGCGGCCGGGTGTACGACGGCGACCTGTTCGCACCGCTGCCGGCGGAGCTGCGGGGCCGGGTCGAGATCCTGGTCGCCAACGTGCCCTACGTACCGACGGAGGAGATCGGGCTGCTGCCGCCCGAGGCCCGCGACCACGAGCCGCACGTCACGCTCGACGGCGGTTCGGACGGTCTCGACGTGCTGCGGCGGGTCGCCGCGGGGGCGCCCGGGTGGCTGGCGCCGGGCGGGCACCTGTTCGTGGAGACGAGCGAGCGGCAGGCCGAGTCGGCCGCCGCGGTGATGTCCGCGTCCGGCCTGGTGCCGGAGGTCCTCACCTCCGACGAGTGGTGGGCGACGGCGGTCGTCGCGACCCGGCCGTAGCGGCCGGTTCCCCGACGCCGTGGCGGGCGGTTCCCCGCCGGAGGCGGCCCGGTTCCCCGAACGGGGGCCGGGCCGCTTCCGCACCCGGCTGTCTACGCCGTCCTGGGCACCAGGCGGCAGCGGGCCGGGCCCTTCGCGAAGAGCGTGATCGCGGAGCCGACGGGCACCTCGGTGTCGACGGCCTCGAAGTCGTACTTCTGGAGCAGCATCGCCAGGGCGATCACCGACTCCAGCATCGAGAAGTGCTGTCCGATGCAGGCGCGCGGGCCGCCGCCGAAGGGGTACCAGGCGTACCGGGGCCGGGCCGCTTCCGCCTCGGGCGTGAAGCGGTCCGGGTCGAAGCGCTCCGCGTCCTCCCAGTAGGCGGGGTGCCGGTGGGTGACGTACGAGGCGACGATGACGTCCGCGCCGGCCGGGATGGCGACGCCGTCGACCACGGTGGCGGCGACGGCGCGGCGCCCGATGGCCGGGGCGGCGGGGAAGAGACGCATGGTCTCCTTGAGGACCCGGGTGACGTAGGGCAGCGCGTCGAGGTCGGCGGCGCCGGGGGTGCGGCCGGCGAGGACCCGGTCGACCTCCTCGTGGGCCCGCTTGAGCGCCTCCGGGTGCTTCCCGAGGAGGTGCAGCGCGAAGCCGAGGGAGGTGGCGGTGGTCTCGTGCCCGGCGAGCAGGAAGACGAGGACCTGCTCGCGGAGCTCGGTGGCGTCGAAACTGCCGTCCTCGGCGCTCTCGGCCTCGACGAGGAGCGTGAGCAGGTCGTCGCCGTCGCCGGGGGCGCGGTCGGCGGCGCGGCGCTCGGCGATGATCCGGTCGCAGACCTGGTAGAGCGCCTCGTGGACGGCGGCGGCCTTGCGGTTGGCGGGGGTGGGCCAGTCGCGGGGGAACTTGAGCGGCGCGTAGCCGCGGTTCAGCACGTAGGCGGCGAGTTCCGGGAAGCTGCGCTCGACGATCTCGACGGCCGTGTCGACGTCCGTGCCGAAGAGGATGCGGGCGACCGCGCGGAGCGCGAGGCGGGTCATCTCGTGGAGGACGTCGACGGTCTCGGCGCCGCCGTCCCGCCATTCGCCGGTGAGGGTGGCGACCTCGGCGGCGACGGCCGCGGCGTAGCCGTCGACGCGGCGCTTGGTGAAGAGGGGCTGGACGAGCCGGCGCTGGCGCAGGTAGTCCTCGTCCTGGCTGGTGAGCAGTCCGTTGCCGAAGGACTCGCGGATCTCCTGGTAGAAGGCGTTGTCCTTGCGGAAGTTGGCCGACTCCCCGGCGAGGACCTGCTGCGCCCCCTCGGCGGAGAAGACGCCGTAGACGGTGGCGCGGGCGCCGGGCGGTCCCGCGTTGATCCGTACGACGTCGCCGTGTTCGCGCCGGGCCCGCAGGAAGGTGCCCAGTGCGTCGTTCTTGAGGTCGAACATGGAGCCGAGCAGCGGGAGTCCCGCGAGTTCGGGAGCTTCGGTCCCTGTGGTGATGGCCATGAACGGTTCCCCCTAGATCGTCACCTGCGCAGCGATTCTCCCCGACGGGGTGACTCACGGGTAGGGATGATCGAACAGTGGACCGAATCTGGCCTGTTGGCCCGATCGGGCCCACTGGGGGCGGCGGCCGACCCGCCCGTCCCGGTCGGTTGTCGGTGCCGTCTGGCAGGCTCGACCCATGGAACGCCCCGAGTTGACCCTGCAGCTGACCATCGACTGCGCGGACCCCCAGCGCCTGGTGCCCTTCTGGCTGGACGCCCTGCGCTACGTCCCCGAACCGCCGCCCGCCGGGCACGCCACCTGGCGGGCGTACTGGCAGGCCGTCGGCGTCCCCGAGGACGAGCTGGGCGACGGCGCCGGGGAGCTCCCGGAGTCCATCGTCGACCCGAAGGGCCTCGGCCCCCGGGTCTGGTTCCAGCACGTCCCGGAGCCCAAGACCGTCAAGAACCGCCTCCACCTCGACCTGAAGGTCGGCGGCGGCCGCGAGGTCCCCCTCGCCCTTCGCCGCGCACGCGTGGACGGCGAGGTGGCCCGCCTGACGGCCCTGGGCGCCACCGTCCTGTACGCGATGGACGAGCCGGACGGCATGGACTACTACGCGGTGGTGCTCCAGGACCCGGAGGGCAACGAGTTCTGCCTCGTGTGAGGGCGGCTACTTCGCGAGCGCCCGGCTGATCACCATGCGCTGGATCTCGCTGGTGCCCTCGAAGATCGTGTAGATGGCGGCGTCGCGGTGCATGCGCTCGACGGGGTACTCGCGGGTGTAGCCGTTGCCGCCGAGGATCTGGATGGCCTGGCCGGTGACCTGCTTGGCGACCTCGCTGGCGTAGAGCTTGGACATGGAGCCCTCGGCGGCCGTGAAGGGCTTGCCGGCGGTCGCCATCCACGAGGCGCGCCAGACCAGGAGGCGGGCGGCGTCGATCTGGGTGGCCATGTCGGCGAGCTGGAAGGCGACGCCCTGGTTCTCGATGATCGGGCGGCCGAACTGGACGCGGGTCTTCGCGTAGTCGAGGGCGACCTCGTACGCGGCGCGGGCGGTGCCGACCGCCATCGCGCCGACCGCCGGGCGGGAGGCCTCGAAGGTGGCCATGGCGGCGTTCTTCACGCGCTCGCCGCCCGCCTTGGCCTTCTCGCGGGCGCGGGCGAGGCGGTCGTCCAGCTTCTCCTTGCCGCCGAGGAGGCAGTGGCCGGGGACGCGGACGTCCTCCAGGACGACCTCGGCGGTGTGGGAGGCGCGGATGCCGTGCTTCTGGAACTTCTGGCCCTGGGACAGGCCGGGGGTGTTCGGCGGGACGATGAAGGAGGCGTGCCCCTTGGAGCCGAGCTCCGGGTCGACGACGGCGACGACGACGTGGACGTTGGCGATGCCGCCGTTGGTCGCCCAGGTCTTGGTGCCGTTGAGGACCCACTCGTCCTTGGCCTCGTCGTACACGGCCCGGGTGCGCATCGAGGCGACGTCGGAGCCGGCGTCGGGCTCGGAGGAGCAGAAGGCGGCGACCTTGACGTCGTTCGCGTCGCCGTACATCTGCGGGACCCAGGTGCCGATCTGCTCCTCGGTGCCGTTGGCGAGGACGCCGACGGCGGCGAGGCCGGTGCCGACGATGGAGAGGGCGATGCCGGCGTCGCCCCAGAAGAGCTCCTCCATCGCCATCGGGATGCCGAGGCCGGTCGGGTCGAAGAACTGCTGGGCGTAGAAGTCGAGGGAGTAGATGCCGAGCTTGGCGGCTTCCTGGATGATCGGCCAGGGAGTCTCCTCACGCTCGTCCCACTCGGCGGCCGCGGGGCGCATCACGTCGGCGGCGAAGCCGTGCAGCCAGTCGCGGACCTGCTTCTGGTCCTCGTTGAGTTCGAGCGTGAACTCGCCCATGTGCCCTCCCAGCGGTACGTTACTTGCGGTAACAGCAGTCTGTTACCGGTGGGTAGAGGCTGTCAACCAGCAGCGGAGCACTTCGGCCCGACCGGCACCGGATCCCGGCCGGGTGTTACGTTGCGACAGCCTCACGGAATCGCACGGGCGGGGAGACACGCTTATGGACATCGCACACCGGACCACCGACCGGCAGACGCCCGCCGAACAGCGACGCCGCGAACTGCTGGAGGCGGCGGACCGGGTGGTGCTCCGCGACGGCCCCAAGGCGTCCATGAACGCCATCGCGGCGGAGGCCGGCATCACCAAGCCGATCCTCTACCGGCACTTCGGCGACAAGGGCGGCCTCTACCGCGCCCTCGCGACCCGGCACACGGACGCGCTCCTCGCCGCCCTGCGGGCCGCGCTCGACGCCCCCGCCGACCGGCGCCGCCGCGTCGAGGCCACCCTCGACACCTACCTCGCCTCGATCGAGGCGATGCCCCAGGTCTACCGCTTCCTCATGCACCCGGCGGAGGAGTCGCACCAGGCCGAGCAGGGCTTCGACGTCGGCCGCCACTCGGCCCCGCTGCTCCGCCGCATGGGCGAGGAGCTGGGCCAGGTCATCGCCGAGCGCGTCGACCTCGGCCCCGCCGCCGAGGCCCAGGCCCGCATCTGGGGCCACGGCATCGTCGGCATGATGCACGCCGCCGGCGACTGGTGGCTCGGCGAGCGCCCCTGCTCCCGCGCCGACCTGGTCAAGAGCCTGGCCGACCTCCTGTGGGGCCGCCTGGCCGAGGCCGACGACCTCCCGGGCGGGCCCGGGTTCTGACCGCACCGGGCCGGACCGGGTTTCCCGGCCCGGCCGACCGGTCAGCCCTCCAGTACGGACGCCCGACCGCCCCACGACTGCTTGCGGATCGTGCGCAGGAGACGTGACTTCCGCCACCCCGTGACGTGGTCGGCGTAGACCCCGCCGTCGAGGTGGTCGACCTCGTGCTGGAGGCAGCGGGCGAAGAATCCGGTGCCCTCGATCCGTATCGGGGTGCCGTCCAGGCGTACGCCCTCGACGACCGCGCGGTCGTGGCGGGGCGTCGGCGCCTCCAGGCCCGGCAGCGAGAGGCAGCCCTCGGGGCCCCGGATCACGTCGCCGTCCGCCTCGACCAGGCGCGGGTTCACCACATGGCCGAGGTGACGGATCTCCTCGTCGTCGGGGCAGTCGTACACGAAGACCCGCAGGCCCACGCCGACCTGGTTCGCCGCCAGGCCCACGCCGTTCGCCGCGTACATCGTGGCGAACATGTCCTCGACGAGCCGGGCCAGTTCGGGTCCGAAGTCGGTGACGGGCGCGCAGGGTGTGTGCAGCACGGGGTCGCCGAGCAGAGTCATCGCTCGGACGAGGCCGGAACTGCCGGGGATGGGCCGGTTTCGCATGGCCGTAAGGGTACGGTCCCTGTGACCTCCCGGTTTCGGGCGGGCGCTCGACGGTGCCGCTGTTCGGGCTGCTGGCCGGATCTCGATAGGCTGAGCCCGGACCGACGCAAGGAGGAACAAGAACGATGTCAGGACACCCCGGTAATCCAGAGCCGCTGTCGCCGCGCGCCAAGCTGGCCGTGACGGCGGGCAAGGCCGCGGCCGCGGTGTCGCGTGCGGCGGGACGCGGCAGCGGGTCGGTGATCGGCGGCCGGGTGGCGCTGAAGCTCGACCCGGACCTGCTCGGCCGGCTCGCACAGCATCTGGACGTCGTCCTGGTGTCGGCGACGAACGGCAAGACGACCACGACCCGGCTGATCGCGGAGGCCCTGCGGGCCGCCGGGCCCGTGGTCTCCAACGCCCTCGGCGCCAACATGCCCGCGGGCATCACCTCGGCGCTGGCCGGCGGCTCCGAGTCCAAGTACGGCGTCATCGAGGTCGACGAGAAGTACCTCGCCGGCGTCGCCAGGGACACCACGCCCAAGGTGATCGCGCTGCTCAACCTCTCGCGCGACCAGCTCGACCGCGCCGCCGAGACCCGGATGCTCGCCGAGAAGTGGCGCGAGGGCCTCAACGGCACCAAGGCCGTGGTCGTCGCCAACGCCGACGACCCGCTGATCGTGTGGGCCGCCTCCTCCTCCCCCAACGTGGTGTGGGTCGCCGCCGGCCAGGAGTGGAAGGACGACGCCTGGTCGTGCCCCGCCTGCGGCGGTGTGATGCAGCGCCCGGGCGACGACTGGTTCTGCGGCGAGTGCGGCTTCCGCCGTCCCGCGCCGAGCTGGGCGCTCAGCGGCGACCACGTGCTCGACCCGCACGGTTCGGCCTGGCCGATCCGCCTTCAGCTGCCCGGCCGCGCCAACAAGGCGAACGCCGCCACCTCGGCCGCCGTCGCCGCCGTCTTCGGCGTGCCGCCGCAGGTCGCCCTGGAGCGGATGTACCAGGTGCAGGCCGTCGCCGGACGCTACGACGTGGTCTCCTTCCAGGGCCGCGACCTGCGTCTGCTGCTCGCGAAGAACCCGGCAGGCTGGCTCGAAACGTTTTCCCTCATCGACGGGCCGCCCGCCCCGGTGATCCTCTCCGTCAACGCGCGCGGCGCCGACGGCACGGACACCTCGTGGCTGTGGGACGTGGACTACGGCCGGCTCGCCGGCCACCCGATCATGGTGATCGGCGACCGCCGGCTCGACCTGGCGGTCCGGCTGGAGGTCGCGGGTGTCGACTTCCGCGTCTGCGACACGCTGGACGAAGCCGTCACGATGGCCCCGCCCGGGCAGATCGAGCTGATCGCCAACTACACCGCGTTCCAGGACGTCCGCCGCCGCGTCGGCAACTGACCCGTAGAGGACTTGCAGCATGAGTGACAGCAGCCTGCGCCTGGTCTGGGTCTACCCGGACCTGCTCAGCACCTACGGCGACCAGGGCAACGTGCTCGTCGTCCAGCGCCGCGCCGAGCAGCGCCGCCTCAGCGTCGAGCGCGTCGACGTCCGCAGCGACCAGCCCGTCCCGACCTCCGGCGACATCTACCTGATCGGCGGCGGCGAGGACCGTCCGCAGCGGCTCGCGGCCGAGCGGCTGCTCCGCGACGGCGGCCTGTCCCGGGCCGCCTCCAACGGCGCGATCATCTTCTCGGTCTGCGCCGGCTACCAGATCCTGGGGCACGAGTTCATCAACGACGTCGGCGAGCGGCAGGCGGGCCTCGGCCTGCTCGACGTCACCACGACCCGCGGCGAGGGCGCCCGCTGCGTCGGCGACGTCCTCGCGGACATCGACCCGCGCCTCGGCCTCCCCCAGCTGACCGGTTTCGAGAACCACCAGGGCATCACCCATCTCGGCCCGACGGCCCGGCCGTTCGCCCGGACCGTCTTCGGCAACGGCAACGGCACCGGCGACGGCACCGAGGGCGCGTACAGCGACACCGTCTTCGGTACGTACATGCACGGCCCCGTCATGGCGCGGAACCCGCAGATCGCGGACCTGCTCCTGAAGCTGGCCCTCGACGTGAACGCGCTGCCGCCGACCGACGACCGGTGGTACGAGGCGCTGCGCGCCGAGCGCATCGCGGCGGCCACCCAGCCCGCCTGAGTCACCCCGGGGGCCTCCCCCGGCCAATGCAGTTGCCTTTGAGCTGTGGAGATCGTTGCCCTGCGTGTGACGGGGTGGGGCGCGGGCCGGCGGGTGCGGATCGGGATCCTGACGAAGGTGTTCACCGCCGAGGTGGTGGACGCGGCGATAGCCAAGCACGACCGGGCCGAGCGGCGGCGCCGTCTCCTGCCGGCTCGGCTGGTCGTGTACTTCGTCCTGGCCCTGTGCCTGTTCGCCCGGGAGTCGTACGAGGAGGTGCTGCGGGTGCTGACCAGCGGCATCCCGGGCAGCCGGGCCCTCGCGCGGGTGAACCGGTCATCGTTGTGCCGGGCCCGCGCCCGCCTCGGGAGGGCGTGCTGGAGACCGTGTTCCGCCAGGTGGCCGGCCCGCTCGCCACCAGGGGCACGCCGGGCGCGTGGTGGCGAGGTCTGCGGCTCCTCGCCCTGGACGGCACTCAGTTCGATCTTCCGGATTCGACGAGCAACGGCGACACCTTCGACGGCCCCTCCGCCACCGGCGGCGTCCCCTTCGGGTTCCCCCAGGTCAGGGCGGTGGTCCTGGCCGAGGTCGGAAGGCACGGAGTCCTCGATGCCCGCCTCGGCGGTTACCGCGATGGCGAACGCGGCCTCGCTTACCCGCTGGCCGGCTCCACCGGCCCCGGCGACCCGGTCATCGCCGACCGCGGCTTCTGGTCGGTCGAGTTCGCTCACGTCTTCACCATGGCGGGCGCGGATCTGCTGGTCAGGCTCCAGTCCAACCACCTGGGCACCGCCCAGGAAGAACTTCCGGACGGCTCGTACCCGTCGATGGCGCGACCGGGAAAGGACGTCCGGCTCCGAGCCGCGCGAGAGGGCCGAACGCTGCCCCGGCACGTGATCTACCGGGTCATCGCCTTCGCCAAGGGCGACAAGGTCGCCTATCTGGGCACGACGCTGCTGGATCCCGAGCAGTATCCGGCCGACGAGCTGGTCGCGCTCTACCGGGAACGCTGGGAGATCGAGCTCGCCTTCGACGAGATCAAGAACCACCTCGGCCCGGGCGGGCCGATCAGGTCGCGCACACCGGAAGGCGTCCGACAGGAACTGTGGGCCTACCTCGCGGTCCACCACGCGATCCGCCAGTTCGCCCACACGGCCGCGCTCGCCCGCCCGACGGTGGACGCCGACCGTGTCTCTTACCTGAAGTGCGTCCGCATCGTCCGCCGCAGCATTCCGTCCCAGCTCGGAGCGACCGCCACCAAGCTCACCCGCTCCTTTGCCGAGGCCGGGCGGGAGGCACGTGCACGCCTTCTCAGGGGAACCCGAGCCTCGCCACCACCTAAGGAGTAGGTGACGAGGGACCGAGAATGACGATCGGCTCCTCGGCTCGGGCCCGGGCGAGGGCAGCGGCGGCCTCTACCTCGTCGCGGGTCCCACGACGGCGCCAAGGGCCGCAGCGCGTCGGGGCTGCGGGCTCAGGTCAGCCGATCCAGTCTCGGAATCGGGCGTGGGATGGTCCGCATGTGCCGTCGGCCAAGGCGTCCTCGTAAGCCTGCCGGGCTACTGCTTCCCTCTCTTCTGCCGAAGTGCCGCCGGACACGAGGGACCCTGAGCCGACTGCGTAGGTCGTGCATCGTGGATAGACCGGCTGAACGGCGTACCACCCGAAGGCGACGACGGCAGCCAGCGTGGCCAGGGTGATGAAGCGGCGTCTGGGTGCGTGGAAGAACGGGTTGATCACCTATGGATGGTACGGAGCGTGTCTGACCTGCCGGCCCGCGCCCTACTCCGTCACGGACAGGGCGACGATCCCCCTCAACTCAAAGGCAACTGCATTGGCCTCCCCCGGCCCCTCGTACGAAGGTACGTTGTCCACTGTGCGGACATCCGGTTCGGCCCCGCCACCCTGCGGCGATAGGGTGGCGGGGATCCAGCCGGACGACGTGGTCCGGGAGTCGGCCCACGTTGCAAAGGTTTTTGGGCTATGCGCATTGGCGTGCTCACCTCCGGCGGAGACTGCCCCGGTCTGAACGCTGTCATCCGTTCCGTCGTGCACCGCGCCGTCGTCGACCACGGCGACGAGGTCATCGGCTTCCACGACGGGTGGAGGGGCCTCCTGGAGTGCGACTACAGGAAGCTCGACCTCGACGCGGTCGGCGGCATCCTGGCCCGGGGCGGCACCATCCTCGGTTCCTCGCGGGTCCAGCCCGCGCACCTGGTCGGCGGTGTCGAGCGGGCCAAGGGCCACGTCGCCGACCTGGGGCTCGACGCGATCATCCCGATCGGCGGCGAGGGCACCCTGAAGGCGGCGAACCTGCTCTCCGAGGCCGGCCTCCCGATCGTCGGCGTCCCGAAGACGATCGACAACGACATCGCCTCCACCGACGTCACCTTCGGCTTCGACACCGCCGTGACCGTGGCCACCGAGGCCCTCGACCGCCTGAAGACCACCGCCGAGTCGCACCAGCGGGTCCTCGTCGTCGAGGTCATGGGCCGTCACACCGGCTGGATAGCGCTGCACTCCGGCATGGCCGCCGGCGCGCACGCCGTGGTCGTCCCCGAGCGCCCCTTCGACATCGACGAGCTGACCGCCCGGGTCGGCGAGCGCTTCGAGGCCGGCAAGCGGTTCGCGATCGTGGTCGTCGCCGAGGGCGCGAAGCCGGCCGAGGGCTCGATGGACTTCAAGACCGCCGGCACCGACATCTACGGCCACGAGCGCTTCACCGGCATCGCCAACCAGCTCTCCGTGGAGCTGGAGCGGCGCCTCGGCAAGGAGGCCCGGCCGGTCATCCTGGGCCACGTCCAGCGCGGCGGCACCCCCACCGCGTACGACCGCGTCCTCGCGACCCGCTTCGGCTGGCACGCGGTCGAGGCGGCGCACCGGGGCGAGTTCGGCATGCTGACCGCGCTGCGCGGCACCGAGATCACGATGGTCCCGCTGGCCCAGGCCGTGGAGACCCTCAAGACGGTCCCCGCCGACCGCTACGCCGAGGCGGAGTGCGTGCTCTGACGACTCCCGTGCGTGACATCCGCCCCCGGTCGAGGTCGCGACCGGGGGCGGTTCTAGTCTGGTGCGGACAACAAGCGCGAATCGGGCTCCAGGAGTGTACGGATGGATCACAGCGGGCACGGCATGACCACGGATCTGCCGCCGTTCACGCTGGGCCGGGGCCTGGAGTTCTCTCCCGACCTCTTCTTCCTGATCGGCTGCCTCACGGCACTCGGTCTGTACGGATGGGGCGTGGCGCGGCTGCGGCGGCGCGGGGACGCCTGGCCGGTGAGCCGGACGGTGTTCTTCACCGTCGGCGTGCTGTCCGTCGCCCTGATGATGTGCACCAAGCTCAACGACTACGGCATGGTCATGTTCAGCGTGCACATGGTGCAGCACATGGTGATCTCCATGCTGTCGCCGATCCTGCTGCTGCTCGGTGCGCCGGTGACGCTCGCGCTGCGGGCGCTCCCGGTGGCCGGCCGGGGCTCGCTCGGACCGCGTGAGCTGCTCCTGAAGCTGCTGCACAGCCGGTACATGAAGGTCATCACGCACCCGGCGTTCACGATCTCGATGTTCATCGCGAGCCTCTACGGGCTGTACTTCTCGCCGCTCTTCGACTTCCTGATGGGCTCGAAGGCGGGGCACATCGGGATGATGGTGCACTTCCTGATGGTGGGCCTGGTCTTCTTCTGGCCGATCATGGGCGTCGACCCGGGCCCGCACCGGCCGGGCTACGTGATGCGGATGCTGGAGCTGTTCGCGGGGATGCCGTTCCACGCCTTCTTCGGCATCGCGATGATGATGGCGACCCAACCGCTGGTGGAGGCGTACGAGAACCCGCCGGCCTCGCTCGGGATCGACGCGCTCGCCGACCAGAGCGCGGCGGGCGGCATCGCCTGGGCGTTCAGCGAGATCCCGTCGGTGATCGTCCTGATCGCGCTGGTCTACCAGTGGTACCACTCCGAGCAGCGGCAGGCCGTCCGCAAGGACCGGGCCGCCGACCGCGACGGGGACAAGGAGCTGGAGGCGTACAACGCGTACCTGGCCTCGCTCCGGAGTCGCTGACCGGAGTCGCCGACTCCCCGCGGACCGCTTCCGGGTCCGGTGCCGTCCACGGCGCCGGGCCCGGTGTCGTATACCGGCGCACGCCGGAGCGTCCGGGGAGTAGCGCGCGCCCCTCTCCCGGGGTCACGATGGCAGGGACGGCTTCCACGGCCCCTGGTCGGGAGGAGGGCGGACGCGTGTCCGGTCCCACGAAGACGATGACGGTGCTCACCTGCGCCGCGCTGGTGCTCACGACGGCCTACACGGTGGCGCTCGGCAGCAGCGGCTGGCTCTGGTTCGGCCTGGTGCTGCTGGTCGTGGCCACGATCGGCATGGCCGCGGCGGACAGCTCGGAACCGCCCGCCCCCGCCCCGCGCCCCCGCCCACCGGGACGCCCCGGCCCGACGCAGCCCTGAACGCCGCCGGCGCCGCCGGCTCCGACCCGCCGGACGGGCCTCAGGCCCGCGGTGCGAGGACCACCCAGACCTGGCCGGGGGCGAAGGCGAGCGGTGCGCCGGCCGGGGTCGTGAAGGTGGTGCCCGAGGCAGCCGTGGGGCGGGACCAGCGGGCCTCGTGGGCGCGGCCGTCGCGCAGGACGAGCGCGGTGCCGCTGCCGACGGTCTCGCTGTACGGGGAGACCGAGCCGAACCGGTCGTGGAACCGGGACGGCCGGATGGTGACGCGCTGGACGACCACCGTGGCGGGCCCGAGGGGTCCCGTGTCGGTGGCGCGGGCCTCGCGGCCGTCCATGGCCACCCGCCAGGCGCGGTCGGCGGCGGACCAGGTGAAGGTGTAGCGCGCCGCCGGGAAGCGGACGGTCGAGGTCTGGACCGGGGTGCCGCCGGCCGGCGCGGGCCCGAAGCGGAAGCCGATGTCCCGGGCGTCGTCGGAGCCCGGGGCCGTGGCGAGCGCCCGGGCGGGACGCAGGTAGAGGTTGTGCGGGGCGGGCCGGTCGGACGAGCGCCGGAAGGCCCGGGGCGCGGTGGTCTCCGTGACGAGGTCGAGGGGCGCGGCCCGCAGCAGGGGGTTCAGGGCGGACTGCGCGCCGGAGTAGGCGAGGACGGGCCGTCCGAAGTCGCCGAGGAGCGCGATGTCGGACTCGCGGGCGCTGCGGACCGGCCCGGTGAGCTCGGGGAGGTGGGAGGAGTAGACGGCCAGGAGGCGGGTGACCCCGCCCTCGACCTGTTCGACGTAGACGAGGTCGGCGGCGCCGAGCCCGGTGTGGGGGCGGGCCGCGGGCACGTTGTCGAGCTTCACGGCCAGGACGGGGGCGGGGCGCGCGGGCAGCCCGGTGAAGGGCGACCGGCCGGTGGACGCCGGGGGCGGGGACGTGGGCGCCGCGGACGTGGTGGCGGGCGCGGGCGTCGGCACGGGGCTCGGCTCCGGCGGGCCCGAGTCGGAGCAGCCGTACAGCCCGGCCGCCGTCACCGCGCACAACAGGGCGGTGAGGACGCGGCCGGGGCGCCTGGCTCCGCGCTCGCCTGTCATGTGACGCTCCCCCACCAGTGGACCACGGGGCCGCGCACGGATACAACGGGGCTTGACGACGACGAACGGGGGTCGCGGGTGTTCTACCACCTGATGAAGCACGTACTGCTCGGACCGCTCCTGAGGCTGTTGTTCAGACCGCGGATCGAGGGGCTGGAGCACATCCCGGAGGAGGGCGCGGCGATCGTCGCGGGCAACCACCTCTCCTTCTCCGACCACTTCCTGATGCCGGTGGTGCTCGACCGGCGGATCACCTTCCTCGCCAAGCAGGAGTACTTCACCGGTCCGGGGCTCAAGGGGCGGCTGACGGCCGCGTTCTTCCGGGCCGCCGGGCAGATCCCGGTGGACCGCTCCGGTAAGGAGGCCGGGCAGGCGGCGATCCGCGAGGGGCTCGGCGTGCTGGCGAAGGGCGAGCTGCTCGGCATCTACCCGGAGGGGACCCGCTCGCACGACGGGCGCCTCTACAAGGGCAAGGTGGGGGTGGCGGTGATGGCGCTGACCGCCGGTGTGCCGGTGGTGCCGTGCGCGATGGTCGGCACGTTCGAGATCCAGCCGCCGGGGAAGGTCGTGCCGAGGATCCGCCGCGTCACCATCCGGTTCGGCGCGCCGCTGGACTTCTCCCGGTTCGCGGGTTCGGCGGACGAGCGTGCCGTGGTGCGCGCGGTGACGGACGAGATCATGTACGAGATCCTGCGCCTGTCCGGGCAGGAGTACGTCGACGACTACGCGGCGGTGGTCAAGGCCGCCGAGGCGGCGGACGGCGGCGCCCCGCGGAAGTTCCCCCGCCGGGAACGCTGAGGGCGGATCCGCGCACGGCGCAATCGCTTGGGCCGCCCGTCCCGGTGCCTCTAGCGTCGCGATCATGACCAAGGGAAACGCGTTCGTGCTGGGTGCGTCGGGACAGGTGGGGCGGGCGGCCGTACGGGCCCTCGTCGCGGACGGCTGGGAGGTGACGGCCGCCTCGCGGGGCGGCGGCAGGGACGGGCGGTGGCCCGACGAGGTCCGTACGGCGCGGCTCGACCGCACCGAGGAGGGGGCGCTCGCGGCGGCGCTCGGCGACGGCTGCGACGTGCTCGTCGACATCGTCGCCTACGACGGCGCGCACGGACGGCAGTTGACCGGGCTCGCCGACCGGATCGGCTCGGCGGTCGTGGTGTCGAGCGGCGCGGTCTACGAGGACGACGAGGGCCGCAGCTTCGACACCCAGGACCGGCCGGACGGCTTCCCCGCCTTCCCGGTGCCGGTCGCGGAGGACTGGCGGACGGTCGCGCCCGGCGACTCCACGTACAGCACGCGGAAGGTGGCCCTGGAGCGGGAGCTGCTCGCGGCGGGCGACGCGCTGCCGACGACGCTGCTGCGGGCCGGCGCGATCCACGGGCCGTACTGCCCTGGCCCGCGCGAGCTGTGGTTCGTGAAGCGGGCGCTCGACGGGCGCCCGGTGCGCCCGCTCGCGTACGGCGGTGCCTCGCGGTTCCACCCGGCGCACGTCGACAACCTCGCGGAACTCGTCCGGCTCGCGGCGGCGCGGCCGGGCAGCCGGGTCCTGAACGGCGCCGACCCCGAGGCGCCGACGGTGGCGGAGATCGGGGCCGCGATCGACGCGGTCGTGGGGGTGGAGAGCGAGGCGGTGCCGTTCGAGGGGCCGCCGGAGGGCGTCGTGGGGCTCACCCCGTGGACGGCGGAGCACCCGGTGGTCTACGACATGGCCGCGGCCGAGCGGGAGTTGGGGTACCGGCCGGTGGTGTCCTACGCGGCGTCGCTGCCGGAGACGGTGGCGTGGCTCACCGGGCACCTGGCGGACCGTGACTGGCGGGAGGCGTTCCCCGGCCTCGCGAAGTACGGGGTGGACTTCTTCGACTACGCGGCGGAGGACGCCTGGCTGGCCTCCTCGGCCCGGTAGCCGGGACGACAGGAGGGGCGGGGCCGTCGGACGGCCCCGCCCCTCCCTCAGGTCGCTGTGCCGGGTGCTACGGCTGCGGAGTGGCGTGCGGGGCGCACGTCTGGTCCGTGGCGTCGAGCTTGCCGGTCAGCAGGTAGTCCTCGACCTTGGGGTTGAGGCACGGGTTCACGAGGCCGGTGATGCCGTGCGAGCCGGCGTCCTTCTCCGTGATCAGGCGCGAGCCCTTGAAGCGCTTGTGCAGCTCGACGGCGCCCTCGTACGGGGTGGCGGCGTCACGCTCGGACTGGGTGATGAGCACGGGCGGCAGGCCCTTGTTGGTCTTCACCACGACCGGGCGCTGGCTCGGGGCGGCCCAGGTCGCGCAGGGCAGGTTCATCCACGCGTTCGACCAGGTCATGAAGGGGTACTGCTCGTGGAGGCGGGAGTTGTCCCGGTCCCACTTCTTCCAGCTGGTCGGCCAGGGGGCGTCGGCGCACTCGACCGCGGTGTAGACGGCGTTGCCGTTCTCCGCGGAGATGTTGCCGGCGGTGTCCGTGAGGTCCGCGGCGGCGTTGTCGATCAGCGGCTGCGGGTCGCCCGCGGCGTACGCGCTCCAGGCCTCGGCCACGGGGGCCCACATGGAGTCGTAGTACGGGGCGTTCTGGAAGAAGCCGATGAGCTCGGCCGGGCCGACCTTGCCGCCGAGGGGCGCCTTCTTGGCGTCGGCGCGCAGGGTGTCCCACTGCGCGCGGACCTCGTCGAGGGTGTCGCCGAGGTGGTAGGTGGCGTCGTGCTGGGCGACCCAGGTCATCCAGTCCGTGAGCCGGCCCTCGAAGGCGATGTCCTGGCCGAGGTTGGCCTCGTACCAGATGGAGCGGGTCGAGGGGTTCACGACGCTGTCCAGGACCATGCGGCGGACGTGCGTCGGGAACAGGGTGCCGTAGACCGCGCCGAGGTACGTGCCGTACGAGACGCCGACGAAGTTCAGCTTCTTCTCGCCGAGCGCCGCGCGGACGACGTCGAGGTCGCGGGCCGTGTTGGGCGTGGTCATGAAGGGCAGCATGTCGCCGCTCTTCTCGGCGCAGCCCTTGGCGTACTCCGCGGCGAGCTTGCGCTGCGCCTGCTTGTCGGCCTCGCTGTCCGGGACCGGGTCGAGCTTGGGGCCCTTGACGAACTCGGTCGGGTCGACACAGGAGATGGGGGCCGAGTGGCCGACGCCGCGCGGGTCGAAGCCCACGAAGTCGTAGGCCTTGGCGGCGCCCGCCCAGATCTTGTTCTTGGTGGTGACCCGGCGCGGGAAGCGCATGCCGGAGCCGCCGGGGCCGCCCGGGTTGTAGAGCAGGGCGCCCTGGCGCTCGGCGGGGGTGCCGGTCGCGTTGATGCGGTCGACCGCGATCTTGATCTTCTTGCCGTTGGGCTTGGCGTAGTCGACCGGGACGGTGACCCAGCCGCACTGGATCGGCTTCTCCAGGCCCCAGTCGGCGGGGCAGTCCTGCCAGTCGATGCCCGTCTGGGCGGCGCGCGCGGCGGCGACGGCGACGCCGATCGACTCCGCGTCACGCAGGTGCCGGCTGTCGGCGTTCGCCACCGGCGCGGCGATGGCGCCGGCGACCAGCGTGCCGGCTATCAGCGTGCCGGCCGAGCCGAGCATGGCTGTACGTCTCAAATGGTCCTCCCCCAGGGTGGGCGCCGCCCCCGTGGCGGCGCCGCGTATCGGGTTGTCCGGGGGATCCTTTCGTCCTTGGGGCCCACGATGAAAGAGCGAACGTGTGTTTCTTTGCCGAACCAATAACCGGAGAGGTGTGTACCGCTGAGCGGAGAGGTGTCGGAGCCGGTCAGAAGGGGGCGAGCTCGGCCAGGACCGCGTCGAGGACCCCGCGGAGCGCGAGGGCGTCCGGGGCGACGGCCGTGGCGAGGGCGGCGGGCCCGGCGAGCGGGGTGACGACAGCGTGTTCCCCGATCGGCCGGGACTCCACCGGCTTCGCGACGAAGGCCGGGTCGACGACGAGGAGTTGACCGGTGGCCCGGTGATCGCCGAGGACCGCGCCGCCGTCCCAGCCGCCCGGCGCGCCCGGGCCGAAGGCCAGCTCCTGGTCGAGCAGCGGGCGGCCGGCCCGGCGGACGGTGAGCCGGGTGACGAGGGTGCCGGGCGGTTCGCCGTGCCGGCCGAGGATCTGCTCCTCGCGCAGGACGAGCCTGGCCGTGGGGGCGAGTTCGACCGTGGTCCGCATCCGCAGCTCCGAGCCGTGCACGGAGACCAGCTGCTCGGGCAGCCAGCGGAGCACGGCCTCCTCGCCGACGGAGATCCGGACGTCGTACGCGGCCGGCTCGCCGCTCCGGCCCGGCAGGGCGAGGGTGGCGGCGGCCGCGTCGACCAGGAGCCGTGCCCCGTCCCGCACTTCGGTCTCGATCGCGAGCCGGTCGCCGCCGAGCGGGGCGCTCATCGCCCCGACGACGGTGACCCTGGTGTACGGTCCCGCCGCCCGGGTGCGGCGCAGGGCGAGGGGCCCGTCGCTCACCAGGAGCGGCAGCCCTCCGTCGGCGGTGGCGGCGATCCGCGCGGTGGCGCTCAGGCTCACGCGGTCCATGCCCCGAGTCGGGCCCGGACCCAGTCGGCGACGGGGCCGATGCCGTTCTCGGCGCGCAGTGAGGTGAAGGCGACGGGCAGTTCGCCGCGCTGCTCCTCGGCGTCGCGGGCCATCCGCGCCAGGTCGGAACCGACGTAGGGGGCGAGATCGGTCTTGTTGATCACGAGGAGGTCGGCGGTGGTGACGCCGGGACCGCCCTTGCGCGGGATGTCGTCGCCGCCGGCCACGTCGATGACGAAGATCTGGGCGTCGACGAGCCCCTTGGAGAAGGTGGCGGTGAGGTTGTCGCCGCCGGACTCGACGAGGATCAGATCGAGCGGGCCGACGGCGTCCTCCAGCTCCTCGACGGCTTCGAGGTTGGCGGAGATGTCGTCGCGGATCGCCGTGTGCGGGCAGGCGCCGGTCTCCACCGCCTGGATCCGCTCGGGCGGCAGGACGGCGTTGCGGAGCAGGAACTCGGCGTCCTCGCGGGTGTAGATGTCGTTGGTGACGACGGCGAGGGAGAGGGTGTCGCGCAACACCCGGCAGAGCGCGGCGACGGTCGCGGTCTTGCCGGAGCCGACGGGTCCGCCGAGTCCGATGCGCAGGGCGCGGCGGGTGCCGTCGGGGCGGTGGGCGTCGGCGGAGACGGCGCCGTGGTGGGTGTGGCCGTGGTCGAGGTGCATGGGGCGGCTCCGTTGGGTCGGGCGGGTCAGGACGCGAAGAGGCGGACGGGCCAGGCCGCGTGCTGTTCGGCGGTGAGGTCGAGCAGGGGCGCGGAGGCGGCGGGCAGCGCGTCGACGCCCTGCCGGGCCGCGGCGACCGCGCGCTCGGCGACCGCGTCCATCTCGGGCGCCAAGCGGGCCAGGACGGCGGTGGCCTGGTAGGGGTCGAGGCCGAGGAGTCGCACGACGGCGGTCGCGGGACCGCCGACCGTCTCGTACGCGACGCAGTGCGCGGCGTCCTCGGGGCCGAGTCCGGCGGCTCCGGCGGTGGCGCCGAGGACGACGGGCTGGTGTGCGCCGCGCGGGAACGCGGCTGCCAGCGCGTCGAGTTCGGGACTCGGCCAGGTCGCGCGGGCGGCCCGCATGAGCTGGCGGCCGAGCCTGCGGGCGGCGGCGCGGAGGGCGGGCGAGGGGGTGCGGGCGTCGGCGGCCGCGTCGAGCTCGTGCGGGTCGAGGCCGTGCGCCGCCCCGGCGGCGAGGGCGGCGGAGGTGAGGCCCGTGGTGTGCAGCCGGCCGCGGCAGAACGCCTCCAGGCCGGCGGCGTCCGTGATGCGGCCGGCCCGGACGGCCGCCTCGGCGCCGCCGGAGTGGGCGTGCCCGCCGGCGGGGAACCGCCCGTCGGCGAGCACGAGAAGAGCCGATCGTGAGGTCATCGGAGGCCCCCTCAGAAGAGGAAGTAGCGCTGGGCCATGGGCAGTTCGGTGGCGGGTGCGGGTTCGACCGGCTCACCGTCGATGGTCACCGAGAAGGTGTCGGCGTCGACCTCGACCCGGGGCAGGGCGTCGTTCTCGCGCATGTCGGCCTTGGTGATCCGCCGGGTGGAGCCGATGGCGGTGAACTCCTTGTGCAGCCCGAGCCTCCGGGGCAGGTCGTCCTCGATCGCCGCCTGTGCGACGAAGTTGACCGACCCGGCCGCGGCGGCACGGCCGAGCGCGCCGAACATCGGGCGGGGCAGCACCGGCTGGGGCGTCGGGATGGAGGCGTTGGCATCGCCCATCTGCGCGTACGCGATCTGGCCGCCCTTGACGACGACGAGCGGCTTCACCCCGAAGAAGGCCGGCTCCCACAGGACCAGGTCGGCGAGCTTGCCGGGCTCGACCGAGCCGATGAGGTGGTCCATGCCCTGGGCGACGGCCGGGTTGATCGTGTACTTGGCGACGTAGCGGCGGGCCCGGTGGTTGTCGGCGCGGCCGTCGCCGGGCAGCGCGCCGCGCCGCTTCTTCATGACGTGGGCGGTCTGCCAGGTGCGCATGATCACCTCGCCGATCCGGCCCATGGCCTGGGAGTCGGAGGAGATGATCGAGATCGCGCCCAGGTCGTGGAGGATGTCCTCGGCGGCGATGGTCGAGGGCCGGATGCGGGACTCCGCGAAGGCGAGGTCCTCGGGGACGGCCGGGTTGAGGTGGTGGCAGACCATCAGCATGTCGAGGTGTTCCTCGATGGTGTTGACGGTGTGCGGCCGGGTCGGGTTGGTCGAGCTGGGCAGGACGTACGGCTCGCCGACGACGGAGATGATGTCGGGGGCGTGCCCGCCGCCGGCGCCCTCCGTGTGGTACGCGTGGACGGTGCGGCCGGCGATGGCGGCGAGGGTGTCCCCGACGAAACCGGCTTCGTTCAGGGTGTCGGTGTGGATGGCGAGCTGGGCGCCGGTCTCCTCGCAGACGCCCAGGCAGGCGTCGATGACGGCGGGCGTGGCACCCCAGTCCTCGTGGATCTTGAAACCGAGGGCGCCGCCGCGCAGTTGGGAGTACATCGCGTCCCGGGACATCGTGTTGCCCTTGCCGAGCAGGCCGATGTTGACGGGGAAGGTGTCCAGGGCCTCGAACATCCGGGCCATGTGCCAGGGGCCCGGCGTGATCGTGGTCGCCTTGGTGCCCTCGGCCGGTCCGGTGCCGCCGCCGACGAGGGTGGTGACACCGGTGGCGAGGGCCTGTTCGACGACGGTCGGCGAGATGAAGTGGACGTGGGCGTCGACGGCACCCGCGGTCACGATCCGGCCGTTGCCGACGATGACCTCCGTCTCGGGGCCGATGACGAGGTCGGGGTGGACGCCGTCCATGGTGTCGGGGTTGCCGGCCTTGCCTAGCGCGGCGATCCGGCCGTCCCGGATGCCGATGTCGGCCTTGACGACGCCCCAGTGGTCGATCACCACGGCGCCGGTGATCACCGTGTCGGGGGCGCCTTCGGCGCGCGTGGTCCGCGCCTGGCCCATCGACTCGCGGACGACCTTGCCGCCGCCGAAGACCGCCTCCTCTCCGGCGCGCCCGGGGCCGCCGCAGCGGTCCTCCTCGATCTCGACGAGGAGATCGGTGTCGGCGAGGCGGATGCGGTCGCCGGTCGTGGGGCCGAACAGGTCGGCGTACACGGCACGGTGGAGGTCAGGCACGGTCGCCGTCCTTGTGCTCGTCGGTGGCGTCGAGGGGGCCCGCGGTCCCGCCGCGCAGGCCGGGCACGATCCGGCGGCCGGCCAGGGGGACGAGCTCGACCTCGACGGGGATGCCGGGCTCGAAGCGGACGGCGGTCCCGGCCGCGATGTGCAGGCGCTGCCCGTGCGCGGCGGCGCGGTCGAACGCGAGGCCGGGGTTGACCTCGGCGAAGTGGTAGTGGGAGCCGACCTGGACGGGGCGGTCGGCGGCGTTGAGCACGGTGAGGCGGGTGACGGGGCGGCCCTCGTTGAGGGTGACGGGACCGTCCCCGTACAGGATCTCTCCGGGGATCATCTGCGGCCGCCCGTCAGACGATGGGGTCGTGGACGGTGACGAGCTTGGTGCCGTCCGGGAAGGTGGCCTCGACCTGGACGTCGTGGATCATCTCCGGGATGCCGTCCATGACCTCGTCACGGGTGAGCACCTTGCGTCCGGAGGCCATCAGCTCCGCGACGGTCCGTCCGTCCCTGGCGCCTTCCAGGATGTGGGAGGTCACGAGCGCGACGGCCTCGGGGTGGTTGAGGCGGACCCCCCGGGCCCGGCGCTTCTCGGCCACGTCGGCCGCCACATGGATGAGCAGGCGTTCCTGTTCGTGCGGGCTCAGTTGCACTCTTCCACCTCACAGTCGTCGACCGGGACGGAACCCGGACAGCTGCGGACCCTACCGACCGTCAACACCGTGTTGAACTGAGGAGATGCGGTGAGCGGCCGGAGATTGCACGTTAGGGCGGAAGTTTTTCCGGCTCGTTAACTGCGCCTTTGCATTTACATGATCATCCGATCGGGTCGACCCCTTGGGGTGCGTCCGCGCCCGTGGGCGCGGTCGGGGTCGCGTCCGACGGCACGGACATCGACATCAGCCCGCGCAGGCCGTCCTCCAGGACCTCGACGGCCACGTCGCCGAAGAGCGCCTGCTGGGCGATGAAGCCCTGCGCGGTGGCGATGAGGGTGCGGGCCACGTGGTCGGCGGGGACGTCGGCGTGGAGGAGACCGCTCTCGCGGTAGGCGTTCACCAGCGTGGTCCAGGCGGCCCGCATGCCCTCGTAGCCGTCCGCGAGGGTCTCGGCCAGCTGCTCGTTGCGCAGGGTCTCCGTCCACACCTGGATGATCAGGCGCGCGAAGGCCTGCCGGTCGGCGCCCTTGATCCGCTCCTCCAGGAAGAGGCGGAGCACCGCACCGAGGAGGACGTCGGGCGTGGGCGGCGGGGTGGCGCGGGAGGCCTCCTCGAAGGCACCGCGGATCGCCGTGAAGGCCTCGGTCGCGATGGCCGCGATCAGCTCCTCCTTGCCGCGGAAGTAGCGGTAGACCGCGCCGGCGGACAGGCCGACCTCGGCGAGCACGTCCTGCATGGACGTGGCGTGGAAGCCGGTGCGGGCGAAGCAGCGCGCGGCGCCGTCGAGGATCTGCCGCCGCCGGGCGTCGAGGTGTTCCTGGGAGACACGTGCCATGCCCCGAAACCTAAAACGAATATTCATTCTTGACAACCGCCAGGCGGCGGCGCACAGTGACCGACGTAAAACGAACGATCCTTCTCTTTGAATCGAGACCGTCATGCCCACCGCCACCGCCCCCTCGCCCGCCGCGGGGCGCAAGACCCTCGCGGTGCTCGTACTCATACCGGTCGTCGCCGCCCTCGCCCTCTGGGTCTTCGCCTGGCCGGCCACCCGGATCGCCCCCCGCGACCTGCCGATCGGCGTGGCCGGACCGGCCGCCGCGGCCGACGCCGTGGAGCGCGGGCTCGGCCGGCACGAAGGGGCCTTCGAGATCCACCGCTACGCCGACGGGGACGCCGCCCGGTCCGCCGTCGAGGCCCGCGACGTATACGGCGCCGTGGTCGTCACCCCCGGCGGTACGCAGCTCCTGACCGCGTCCGCGGGGAGCCCCGTCGTCGCCGGGCTGCTGCGCGAGGCGGTGGCCGCACAGGCGCCGGCGGGGTCGCCGGTCCAGGTCACGGACGTGGTCGCCGCACCGGCGGGCGACCCCCGCGGCGCCGCCTTCGGCGCGAGCCTGCTGCCCCTCGCCCTCGTCGGGGCGGCCACCGGGGTCGCCACCGTCCTGCTCGGCCTGCGCGGGTCCAGGGCGGTCGCCACCCTGATCGGCGCCGCGGCGCTCGCCGGGATCGTGGGCGCGGCGCTCGCCGACAGCTGGCTCGGCGTGCTGGCCGGCGCCTGGTGGGCCGAGGCCGGGGTCCTCGGCCTGACCGTCCTGGCGATCGGCGCGACCTTCGCGGGGCTCGCCACCCTGCTCGGCAAGCCCGGCTTCGGACTGTCGGCCGTGCTGACGATCCTGCTCGGCAACGCGTTCTCGGGCATGTCGAGCGCTCCGGAGATGCTGCCCGCCGGCATCGGCGCCCTCGGCCAGTGGCTGCCGCCGGGCGCCGGCGGCTCGGCCCTCCGCTCGGTGTCCGCCTTCGACGGGGCTGCGGCCGGCGGGCCGCTCCTCGTCCTCTCCCTCTGGGCGGCGGCGGGCCTGACCGCGACCCTGCTCGGCGCCCGCCGGAGCGGGGCGACGGCAACCCCGGCGCCCGCCCCCGCACCCGCACTCGCGGGCTGAGCCCCTCCCCCGGAAAGACCGCGTGCCCCCGACCGTGACGGTCGGGGG
>NZ_JBHJQI010000078.1:0-36905 GCF_042262805.1 Streptomyces sp. NPDC056361 | reverse complement strand
GGGGCCTTCACCGTGCCCGCTACGCCCGGGGCTCGCCCACCTCCCCGGCGATCGGCTCCGCCTTCGGGTGCCGCTTCACCGAGGACAGCACCAGGGTGACGGCCGAGCCGACGATCGCCCAGACCGACAGGATCACCATCGAGGCGGTCATGTCGTTGCCCTTGAAGTACGCGATCGAGCGGGCCGCCCAAGTGCCCGCGCCCGGTGGCAGGTACGGGCCGATCGCCCGCCAGAACGGCGGCAGCATCGGCAGCGGGAAGGCGCCGCCCGCGCTGGGGTTGCCGGCGATCACGATGAGCAGGATCGCCAGACCGATGCCGACGATCCCGAAGACGGACTGGAGGGCGAGGGTGGCGGCGCCGACGGCGAAGACCACCAGGGTGCCCAGGCCCCACAGGGCCGCGACGCTGCCGGGCAGGGCGCCGAGGATCGGGCCGACGATGATCGCGCCGCCGAGGCCGCCGAGCGCCGCGTAGAGCGCGAGCGTCCCGAGCCGGATGAGTGCCCGCTCCCGGTTGGCGGGCCGCGAGCCCGCGCTGATCGCCAGGATCGCGGCGCAGATGTAGCCGCCGACGCACCAGCCGATGACCAGGTAGAAGGCGGAGAGCCCGTTGAAGTCCTGGGAGGAGGACGGGGCCACGTCGACGGTCCGGACCAGGCGCTGGTTGGCCGCCTCCAGCTTCGTGATCATCGCCTCCAGGGTCGCGGAGAGCACCTTGCCGCCGCCGGAGGCCACGAGCAGGGTGTCGGTGCGGCCCCGGGGGTCGACGATCAGGGCCCCGTCGATCTCGCGGTTCATGATCTGGTCGCGCGCCTCGGCCTCGTCCGCGACCACGTGCGGGTCGAGGGGGTCGCCGGGCAGCTTCTCCAGCCGGTCGTTCAGGGCGGTGGCGATCTGCTGCTGAGGGGCGACCACGCCGAAGGGGACGTCCACGGGTTTCGGATTGTGCAGGGCCCCGACGTACGAGGTGATGAACAGGAGCTGGAGGGCGAAGACGCCGACGACGAGCAGGGCGGCTCGCGGGGTGACGGCGCTTTTCAGTTCATCGACGAAGCTCATGCCCCCCAGGCTCGGGGGAGCGTGGGGTGTCCGCAGGCGGGAAGGGCCCGAACGAGTTATCGAACGAACGCTCGAAAGTGGGCCACGCCGGGTTCGGGGGACGGGAGCGCACGAACCCACCGCCCACTCCGCCGCGCCCACCGCCCTCGCGTACGCCGTCCGCGACTCCCTCGTCCTCCAGCGGGCCCGGGTCCGGGGCGTCGCGCTCCGCGCCGAAGGCCTGACGGATGCCGAAGGGGCCGCCCACCGGCTGTGCCCGGACCCGGTGGACGAGAAGGCCCGCCGCATCGAGGTGGTGGCGGACCGGGCACGGGCGAAGTCCGGCCGACGGGCGGTGCTGCCGGGCTCGCTGGCGGGCCGTCAGGCCGCCTGACGGCGACACCCCACTTTTTACCGACGCGTAACTTCCCAGTCGAGGCTACCCGTGCGTAATTTGGCTGAAGCGCATCCCCACCGCGCATCCCCACTTGTGGTCCGGACCGCAGGGCACAGCACCCCCACCATCCCCTTGAGCCGCAAGGAGATCGCCCGATGCTGCCCCGAACGTCCCGAGCACCTCGAACGTCCCGGAGCCGGAAGCCCTGGAAGCACGCCGTCAGAGCGCTGTCCGTCCTCCTGCTGACCGCCGCCGCCACCCTCGCCCCCACCGCGTCCGCCTCGGCCCAGACGGAGACCACCGCCCCCAGCCGTGGCTGGAACGACTTCTCCTGCAAGCCCTCCGCCGCCCACCCGCGCCCGGTCGTCCTCGTCCACGGCACCTTCGGCAACTCCGTCGACAACTGGCTCGGACTCGCGCCCTACCTGGTCAACCGCGGCTACTGCGTCTTCTCGCTCGACTACGGCCAGCTGCCCGGCGTGCCGTTCTTCAACGGCCTCGGCCCCATCGCCGCCTCCGCCGGCCAGCTCGACACCTACGTCGACCGCGTCCTCGCCGCCACCGGCGCCCCCGAAGCCGACCTCGTCGGCCACTCGCAGGGCGGCATGATGCCCCGCTGGTACCTCAAGTTCCTCGGCGGGGCCGAGAAGGTGAACGCGCTCGTCGGCATCGCCCCCGACAACCACGGCACCACCCTCCTCGGCCTCACCAAGCTCCTGCCGTACTTCCCCGGCGCCGAGGACTTCATCAGCTCCACGACCCCCGGCCTCGCCGACCAGATCGCCGGCTCCGCCTTCATCACCAAGCTCAACGAAGGCGGCGACACCGTCCCCGGCGTCCGCTACCACGTCATCGCGAGCCAGTACGACGAGGTCGTCACCCCGTGGCGCTCCCAGTTCCTGAGCGGCCCGAACGTCACCAACGTCCTCATCCAGGACAAGTGCGCCCTCGACCTCTCCGAGCACGTCGCCATCGGCACGGTCGACCGCGTCACCTTCCACGAGGTCGCCAACGCCCTCGACCCCGCCCACGCCACCCCGACCACCTGCCTCTCGGTGCTCGGCTGACCCCTACCGCTCCGCCCGGCGCCGCCGGCCCGCACCGAACAGCATCACCGCACCCACCGCGAGCCCGGCGGCGCCACCCACCGCCAGATACGGCGTGGCGCCGTCGCCCCCGGTCTCGGCCAGCTCCACCCCGGACCCCGAACCGGCGGCGGGCGCGGGCACGTTGGGGGCGGTGCCGGCCTCCGTGGTCGCCCCACCCGACGGAGTCGGAACGGCGGCGGTCTCTCCCGCGCCCGTGGCCGCGTCACCGTCCCCGTGCCCGCCGTGCTCGACGGACGACTCCTCCCGGCCCTCCTCGATCTGCTCCTCACTCGGCGCCGTCGGCGCCGGCGCCGGAGCCGTACCGCCGCCGTCCTTCCCGAACACCACGTCCGAGCACGTGTAGAACGCCTCGGGCGAGTCCGACCGCTGCCACACCGAATAGATCAGATGCCGCCCGGACTTCTCCGGCACCGTCCCCCGGAACACGTAGTCGCCGTTCTCCATCCCCGGATCGGTCACCGTCACGAACGGCTTCTCCTCCAGGTCCGACCACTTCAACGGCTTCGACGGGTCGTACCCGTCCTTCGTCACGTACAACGCGAACGACCCCTTGTGCGGCGCCGTCCCCTTGTACCGGAACGTGTGCGCCCCGGCCGTCAACCTGCTCGCCGGCCAGTCCGCCCGCGCCAGATCCAGCCCCCGGTACTTCTCGTTCCCCGCGCTGCACAACTTCCCGTCCGGAATCAACTCCCGGTGCTTCCCCGCCGCGTTCGCGATGTTCACCCCGTTCCAGTCATAGAACGGCTGCGTCCCTCCCACCCCCACCGCCGCCTTGCACGCCGCCGACCTCGGCGCCTCCGGCCCCTCCGCGTAACACCCCGCCACCCGACTCACCGGATCCGTCATCGACCCATGCGCAAACGCCTGCCCCCCTCCCACCCCCGACAGACCCACCACCACAGAGCCGGTCACTACAGCGGCCACACGACGAAAACTCACGAAAAACAGCTCCTTCACGAGGGTGCCCCAGCGGGTTCCCATGGAAGCTAGCCCCCCGAAACCGCGAAAAAGCCCTTGAAGAGCGGGGGGCGGGGATCCTTAGGACCGCGTTAAGGCGGGGGTAAGCGACCCCTGAGGAACAGGGGGCGGAGCCGTAACGCGTACGCGTCAGCCCAGTCGGCGGTAGCGGCGTTCCGGGCGGCCTGTGCCGCCGTAGCGGAGGGTGATTTCTGCGCGGCCGGTTTGGGCGAAGTATTCGAGGTAGCGGCGGGCGCTGACGCGGGAGAGGGAGCCGGCTTCGGCGCATTCGGTGGCGGAGAGGCCTTCCGGGTGGGCGCGGAGGACGGAGTCGACGAGGTCGGCGGTGGGGGCGGCGAGGCCTTTGGGGAGTTCGCGGGAGGCGCGGGGGCGGGTGCCGAAGATGTGGTCGACGTCTTCCTGGCGGGCTTCGTCGAGGTCGTCGAGGCGGGTGCGGAGGGAGGCGACGTGGCGGAGCTGCTCGTGGAGGGCGGTCTGGCTGAAGGGCTTGATCAGGTAGTGGAGGGCTCCGGCGCGGAGGGCTGAGCGGATGGTGCCGGCGTCGCGGGCCGCGGTGATGAAGAGGGCGTCGACGGCGTGGCCGGCGGCGCGCAGCTCGCGTAGGACCTGGATGCCGTCCATGTCGGGGAGGAAGACGTCGAGGAGGACGAGGTCGGGGCGGAGGTCGTCGGCGGCGCGGAGGGCCTGGGCGCCGGTGTGGGCGACGCCGGACACGCGGAAGCCGGGCACGGCCGAGACGTAGCGGCAGTGCAGCTTGGCGACCATGAAGTCGTCGTCCACGACCAGCACATTCGTCACGCGGACACGCTAGGTCCCGACCACAAGGACCACAACGTCCGTTGATTGCGGAAGAGAGACAGCTTCTTCACGTACCGGCAACATGTGGGCCACCTCACACCCTTCATCCCTCTACCTGAGAGGCGGCTCCCGTGCGTTTGCGCACCCCCTTCGCCCTCCTCGGGGCGGCACTGCTCGTGCTGGTGGGTCCCCCGCTGCTCGGCCAGGGCAGCGGCTCCGACACCGGCACGCAGATACCCGGCCTGCGCTTCATGGTCCCCAACACGCCCGGCGGCGGATACGACATCACCGCCCGCACCGCGGCGAAGAACGCCGAGGAGGCGGGCCTCACCGGCGACATCGAGGTCTTCAACCTGCCCGGCGCGGGCGGCACCGTCGGTCTCACCCGGCTCGTCGGCGAGCGCGGCAACGGCCGCCTCGCCATGTCCATGGGCCTCGGTGTCGTCGGCGCCGTCCACACCAACAAGACGCCCAGGACCCTCGCCGACACCACCCCGATCGCCCGGCTCACCGAGGAGCAGGACATCGTCGTGGTCGGCAAGGACTCCCCGTACGAGACGATCCAGGAGCTGCTCGCGGCCTGGAAGAAGGATCCCGGCAAGCTGCCCGTCGGGGGCGGTTCCTCGCCCGGCGGGCCGGACCACCTCGCCCCGATGCTGATGGCGCAGGCCGCCGGGATCGCGCCGAAGGACGTCAACTACGTGCCCTTCGACGGCGGCGGCGAGCTCCTCGCCTCCATCCTCGGCAACAAGGTCGGCTTCGGCGTCTCCGGCGTCGGCGAGTACCTGGACCAGATCAAGGCGGGGGAGCTGCGCCTCCTCGCCGTCACGGGCCCGCAGCGGGTCCCCGGCCTCGACGCCCCCACGCTCCGCGAGGCGGGCCTCGACACCGAGTTCACCAACTGGCGGGGCGTCGTCGCCCCGCCCGGCCTGTCCGACGCCGAGCGCGAGAAGCTCGTCGGCCTGGTGACGAAGCTGCACGACTCCCCGCAGTGGCGCGAGTCGCTGAAGACCCACGGCTGGAACGACGCCTTCCTGCCCGGCGAGGAGTTCGGCGCCTTCCTCACCGAGCAGGACCGGCGGGTCGGCTCCGTCCTGAAGGAGCTCGGCCTGTGATCACCACGCTCAAGAGCCTGCTGCGCGGGCGTTCCGAGCTCGGCGTCGGCGCCCTGCTCTTCCTCCTCGGCGTCCTCGTCCTCACCGACGCCGTGACCCTCGACGCGGACGTCACGGGCCGCGGGCCCGTCGGCCCCGCCACCGTCCCGGTCGTGGTCGGCTGCGGCCTGCTCGTCGTCGCCGTCCTCCTCACCGTCGACGTCCTGCGCGGCGGCCGCGGGGAGTCCGAGGCCGGCGAGGACGTCGACCTGACGGAGCCCGCGGACTGGCGCACGGTCGTGCTCCTCGCCGGTGTCTTCCTGGCCTTCGCGGTCCTCATCGGCCCGGTCGGCTTCCCCGTCGCGGGCGCCCTCCTCTTCTGGGGCGCGGCGTACGCCCTCGGCAGCCGCCACCTCCACCGCGACCCGCTGATCGCGGCCGGCCTCTCGCTCCTGACCTACGTCGTCTTCGACCAGCTGCTCGGCGTCCCGCTGCCCGGCGGCCCGCTGATGGGAGTGATCTGACCGTGGATTCCCTGAACTCCCTCATCGACGGCTTCGGGACCGCCCTCACCCCGATGAACCTGCTGTGGGCCGCGATCGGCGTGCTCCTCGGCACCGCGATCGGCGTGCTGCCGGGCATCGGCCCGGCGATGGCCGTCGCCCTGCTCCTGCCGGTGACGTACGGGCTCGATCCGACGGGTGCGTTCATCATGTTCGCCGGCATCTACTACGGCGCCATGTTCGGCGGTTCCACCACGTCGATCCTGCTCAACACCCCGGGCGAGAGCGCCGCGGTCGTCGCGGCCATCGAGGGCAATCCGATGGCGAAGGCGGGGCGGGGCGCGCAGGCGCTCGCCGCGGCCGCCGTCGGCCACTTCGCCGGCGGCATGATCGGCACGATCCTGCTCGTCGTCCTCGCCCCGACCGTCGCGGCGCTGGCCGTCGACATCGGCGCCCCCGACTATCTGGCGCTCATGGTCCTGGCGTTCATCGCGGTGACCTCGGTGCTCGGCTCGTCGCGCATCCGGGGCCTCGCGTCCCTCCTCATCGGTCTGACGATCGGCCTGGTCGGCCTCGACCAGATGACGGGGCAGCAGCGCCTCACCTTCGGTTCGCTCCAGCTCGCCGACGGCGTCGACGTCGTGATCGTCGCGGTCGGTCTCTTCGCCATCGGCGAGGCCCTGTGGGTCGCCGCGCACCTGCGCCGCACGTCGGGGGAGGCCATTCCCGTCGGCCGTCCCTGGCTGGGCGGGGACGATGTGCGACGGACGTGGAAGTCGTGGCTGCGCGGGCCGCTGATCGGTTTCCCGTTCGGCGCGATCCCGGCGGGCGGCGCGGAGATCCCGACGTTCCTGTCGTACGTCATGGAGAAGCGGCTCTCGAAGAACAAGGAGCAGTTCGGCAAGGGCGCCATCGAGGGCGTCGCCGGACCCGAGTCGGCGGCTTCGGCCTCCGCGGCGGGCACGCTCGTCTCCATGCTGACCCTGGGCCTGCCCACGACGGCCGTCGCCGCCGTGATGCTGGCCGCGTTCCAGCAGTACGGCATCCAGCCGGGCCCGCTGCTCTTCGAGCGGGAACCGGAGCTGGTGTGGGGCCTGATCGCCTCGCTGTTCGTCGGCATGGTGCTGCTGCTCGCGCTCAACCTGCCGCTCGCGCCCGTGTGGGCCAAGCTGCTGCGCATCCCGCGCCCGTACCTCTACGCCGGCATCCTCTTCTTCGCCGCCGTCGGAGCGTACGCGGTGGGCGGCGAGGCCCTGGACCTGGTGATCCTGCTCGTCATCGGCCTGCTCGGCCTCGGGATGCGGCGTTACGGCCTGCCGGTGCTGCCGGCGGTCATCGGGGTGATCCTCGGCCCGGCCGCGGAGCAGCAGTTGCGCCGTGCGCTCCAGATCAGCGACGGATCGCCGGCGGGTCTGGTGAACACGCCGTTCTCGATCACCGTGTACACGGTCGTCGTGATCCTGCTGGCCTGGCCGCTGCTGCGGAGGGCGGTCGGCCGGCGGGCTCCGCACTGACCGTACGACGGTATGCGCGCCCGCTGTCCAACTCGCCCCCGATGGGGTGAGTTTCGGACAGCGGGCGGCTTGATCCGGTATCCCTGGCGGGCAGCACCATCCCCCCACATCCCGAAGGGACCCCCCTCATGCGCGTCCGCATCGCCCTGGCCGCAGCCGCCCTGCTCGCCGCCGCCGTCGCCCCGCTCGCCCACGCGGAAGGGGTCGACGCCCTCTCCGTCGACGGACGGGGCACGGTCGCCGCCGACAGCACGGTGACGCTGTCCGGCACGTACCTCTGCATCGACGACAGCGCCGGCCCCGTCTTCGTCAGCTCCACCCTCGTCCAGGGCGACCGCTCCGCCGGGATCGGCGGCACGCAGGCGATCTGCGACGGCCGTGTCCACCCGTGGGTCAACACCTCCGTCGTGAAGGACCCCGCGTACCGGGCCGGCACCGCCCGGGTCGAGGCCACCCTCATGCAGCTCACCACCGGCGAGACCGGCCTGCCCACCCCCGGCTTCCTCGCCACGCGGGCGTCGGACGTCGAGCTGCACGAGAGCTGAGCGGTACGGGCACAGGCGCGGAGGCCTGACCCGTACGAGCAAAGGCGCGGCGGCCTGACCCGTACGAGCACGGGCACGGCGCCGCGACCCGTACGAGCCCCGGCGCGGCGGCCTGACCCGTGCGAGCTCCGGCGCGGTGCCCGTGCCGGAGCCGGGTCAGCGCAGCAGGTCCATCAGGCCCTCGCGGCCGAGGACTTCGAGCTCGTCGAGGGCGACGACCGCGCGGGCCGCCGCCTCCGGGTCGGAGGCGGTGAGGCCGCTCGCGGCGAACTCGTCCTCGTCGAGCCGCAGCACCTCGCTGCCGTCCGCCGACACCCAGAGGTCCAGGTCCAGGTCCTCGACGACCACCGCGGAGCCGTCGATCACGGCGGGACGGGTGATGTCGCAGTACCAGCCCTTGAGGGCGCCGTCGGCGGACCACACCTCCTTGACCGTGAACCAGCGGTCGCTCCAGTAGTGCTCCACGAAGACGTCGCCGGGCTCGAACCGCACGAAGCCGAAGTCCCGTACGCCCTCGGCCGCCCACGGGGCACGCACCGAGAGGCGGGCGCCGTCCTCCGTGAGCACCTCGGCCGGGTAGCGGATCTTCGTCCGGCCCGCCTTCGTCAGGGTCACCTCAACCGATCGTCCGGACATGCCGTACCTCCCGTGCCGCGATCTCGTAGCCGAACCACTTGTTGATCGCCAGCATCGGCTCGTTGCCGGCGTCGTTCCCGGTGAACGCCTCCGTGCAGCCGGCCGCGCGGGCCCGGTGCAGCGAGGCGTTCTTGGCGAGCTTGGCGAGGCCGCGGCCCCGGAAGGCGGGCGAGGTGCCCGTCATCCCCGAGTTGTAGCGGCCGAGACCGTCCGTCTGCGCCGCGCTGAACGCGGCCGGGACGCCGTCCACCACCGCGATCGTCGTGAGTGCCCGGTCGAGGAGGGGGTGTTCCCAGGTGGCCGTCCGCCAGTGCGCGTAGTCGTCGAGCTCCGTGCCCACGTCACCCGGCTCGTCGGCCGTCGTGAGCGCGTCCAGCTCGAAGACCGGCCGCGGGTCGGCGGCGAAGTCCTCGGCCGTGAGCAGCTCGACACCGGGCGGCGGCGTCTGGAGCGGCGGCAGTTCGGCGGTGGTGAGGTCGAGTCGGAGGAAGCAGGCGGAGCGGCGGGGGGAGTACCCCCGGCGCCCGGCCCAGGCGCGGTCCTCCGGTGTGTCGAGGACCCAGCTGTACAGGGTCCGCGCGCCGTGTTCGGCGAGGTGCTCCTCGGCGGCGCGCAGCAGCAGCGTCCCGGCGCCCTGCCCCAGGTGGGCGGGGTCCGTGTACACGTTGACGGAGCCGATGCCGGGCTCCGCGGAGTCGTGGGCGATCCGTACCTGGGCGGTCCCGATGATCCGGCCGTCCTCGGTCACCGCGACGAGCGGACGCTCGTGGCCCGCGGGATGGGCGTGCGCCCAGTCGAACGCGAACTGCTCGGCGGTCGCGAGCATGAACGGCAGGGCGGCACGGCGGACCCGGGCGAAACCCTCGGCGTCCCCGGCCGTCACATCACGGACGATCACAGTCATGTGGTCGCACGCTACGGGCCGGGGGTGCGCCGCCGCCTCCCATTTTCCGGTGGGGTGGGGGCAGAATCGGGGGGGTGACACTCACCATCGCCGTGGACCACGAATCCACCACCGCTCCGTACGAACAGCTGCGTGCCCAGATCTCGGAGCGGGCCCGGTCGGGCAGACTGCCGGTCGGATACAAGCTGCCGACGGTACGAGGGCTCGCGGAGCAGCTGGGCCTCGCAGCGAACACGGTCGCCAAGGCGTACAAGGCGCTGGAGGCGGACGGGGTGATCGAGACGCGCGGGCGGCACGGCACCTTCGTCGCGGCGGCAGGGGACGCGGCGACCCGCCGGGCCGCCACCGCCGCCGCCCAGTTCGCCGAGGAGGCCCGCCGTCTCGGCCTCAGCCGCGAGGCGGCGGAGGCGGCGCTGAGCGAGGCGCTGCGCGCCGCCTACGACAGCTGAGGCGGCGGGCGGGCGGGACCCCCGCAGGTGCAGACCCGCCCCGCCGTCTACGACAGCTGAGGCGGCGGGGGCGCGGGCCCCGGCAGGTGCAGCCCCGCCCCGCCGCCTACGACAGTTGAGACGGCGGGGCGCGGGCCCTACAGGTACAGCCCCGCCCCCGCCGTGCGGGGTTCCGGGAGTTCCGCCGGGGGCGTGCCGCGGCGCAGCGCGAACAGCTCCGCCAGCGTCGCGCCCTCGCGCGGCACGCCCTCCTCGCGGCCCAGCCACGCCACCGACTCGGCCCGGGTCAGCGGACCGACCTCGATGCGGGCCAGGCAGCGCCCGGGGCGGACGACCGCCGGGTGGAGCCGCTCCAGGTCCTCGTTGGTGGTGACGCCGACCAGGACGTTGCGCCCCTGGCCGAGGAGACCGTCCGTCAGGTTGAGCAGCCGCGACAGGGCCTGCCCCGCGGTGTGTTTCGCCTCGCCCCGGATCAGCTCGTCGCAGTCCTCCAGGAGCAGCAGCCGCCACCGCCCCTTCGCCGTGCCCTCGTCCTCCCCGATGGCGATGTCCATCAGGTAGCCGACGTCGTTGAAGAGCCGCTCCGGGTCGAGCACGCAGTCCACTTGGCACCAGTCCCGCCAGGACCGGGCCAGGGTCCGCAGCGCGGACGTCTTGCCCGTGCCGGGCGGCCCGTGGAGCAGCAGGAGCCGGCCGGCGATGGACTCGGGGGTCACCTTCATCAGGCGGTCCATGGAGTCGGCCACCGGCGCCGAGTAGTTGGGCCGCACCTCGTCCCACGTGCCGGCGCCGATCTGCCGGGTGGTCCGGTGCGGGCCGCGCCGGGGGGACACGTACCAGAACCCCATCGTCACGTTCTCGGGCTGCGGCTCGGGTTCGTCCTTGGCGCCGTCGGTGGCCTCCTTGAGGATCCGCTCGGCCAGGTCCGCGTCGGCGGCCGTCACGGTGACGTCCGCGCCCCGGTTCCAGCGGGAGACCAGCAGCGTCCAGCCGTCGCCCTCGGCGAGCAGGGCGCTGCGGTCGTCGTCCTTCGCGGCCCGCAACACCCGTGCGCCCGCCGGGAGGAGCGTCGCCTCGGGCTTGACCCGGTCCACGGTGGTGCTGTGCGAGTGGGGCTGCTCGCCGGTGGCGAAGCGGCCGAGGAACAGCGCGTCGACGACGTCCGACGGCGAGTCGCTGTCGTCGAGGTTGAGCCGGATCGGCAGCGACCGCTGTGGCTCGGACGGTGCTGGTGGGGTGTCAGCCATGGCGCCCATGATCCGGCAACCGGGCATTCCGCGCACCGTGTTTTGAAGGGGACGTTCTCGGCGTCGCTCGGCGCGGAGTGGCCGGATCTCGACGGTCGCTGACGGAGGATCGGGGGCCGTCGACCCCCAGTTTTGACATGAACACTTCCGGTACGGCGGATCCGATGCTACTACCTGGTAGCGCAGAGATCCTGCTACAGGAGGTTCCATGAGACTGTCCCGATTCACCGCGCTCTCGTCCTCGCTCCTGCTCGGTGCCGTCCTCGCCCTCACCGGGGCGAGCGCGGCACAGGCTGCCGAGACCGCCGCACTCGACTACGTGGCACTGGGGGACTCTTACTCCTCCGGCGTCGGTGCCGGCAGTTACGACAGCGCCAGCGGCGACTGCAAGCGCTCCACGAAGGCGTACCCGGTCCTGTGGAAGAACGCGAACGCCCCCTCGTCGTTCGCCTTCACCGCTTGTTCCGGCGCCCGAACGGGTGATGTGACCGCCAATCAGCTCGGACCCCTCTCGGCCGCCACCGACCTGGTGTCGATCACGATCGGGGGAAATGACGCCGGATTCGCCGACGTCATGACGACCTGTGTGCTCCAGTCCGAGGCCACCTGCATCAGCCGAGTGAATCAGGCCAAGAGCTACGTGGACACCACGCTCCCCGGCAAGCTCGACTCCGTCTACGACGCCATCAGGAACAAGGCGCCCGCCGCCCGGGTCGTCGTCCTCGGCTACCCGCGCTTCTACCAGCTGAACGGCAGCTGCATCGCCGGCCTCAGCGAGGGCGAGCGCAGCGCCATCAACGGAGCCTCCGACTACCTCAACGCGGCCGTCGCCAAGCGCGCCGCCGACCACGGCTTCGCCTTCGCCAGCGTCGTCCCGCCCTTCACCGGCCACGAGATCTGCTCCGGCTCCGCCTGGCTCCACAGCCTCAACTGGCTCAACGTCGGCGAGTCGTACCACCCGACCGCCGCCGGCCAGTCCGGCGGCTACCTGCCCTCCTTCAGGGGCGCGGTGTAACCGGACCGCCGTCCGTACCCGGGGCGCCGGGACCGGCGGGAGCGGTGCTCGTCACCCCGTTCCGCTCCGGCCCGGCGCCCGAACCGCCGTCCCGCACCACGTGATACGCCAGCGCCCCCGCGATCAGCAGCGCCCCGACGACCCCGGCCACCAGGACGGGTCCCCGTCGGGGCGCACCCGTGCGGGAGCCCCTGAGCCGGGCCGCCGCGGGGCGGGGTCCGTCCCCGGAGCCTTCTCCGGGGCGGCCTCCCGACCCGCGCCCCGACCGATCTCCTGGCCCGCCTCCCGCCCCGCGACCCGACCCATCTCCCGCCCCGCGACCCGGTCCACGCGCCGGTCCGTCCGCCGGTTCACGGGCAGGGGAGCCCGCTCGGGAGTTACGGCCCTCGCCGCGGCCCCGTCCGGATCCGGGAGGGGGCGGCGAGGTCGGCCGGGCGGCCCGGCCGGACAACTGCCCCAGCTCCCGCTCGACTCGGTCCGCGGTCGGCGGCTCGGGCCCCAGGAGTTCCTCGATCAGAGCGCCCAGAGGCCCGGTCCCGCGGCCCGCCGCCGCGTCGAGCAGGGCCCCGAGCGACCGCAGGTCCGGTCCCGTCGAACCGCCGGGAGCCGCGGAGCCGCTGCCGGGGCCACCGGCGGAGGGGGTCGCGCGCGGACCGCCGTCGGACGGGTCGGCGCCCGGGTCGGTGCCGAAGCCCGTGACGACGACCCGCCCGTCGTTCCCGATGAGGACGTGATTCGGCGTCACGCCCCGGTGGGGGACGCCCGCCTCCCGGGCCGCGCGCAGGGCGCCGAGGACGTCGAGGCCGACGCGCGCCGCCTCGCGCGGGGGGAGGGGGCCGCCCGCGTCGAGGGTCTCGGCGAGGGTGAGGCCGCGGAGCAGCTCCATCACGACCCAGGGCCGGCCGTCCTCGGTGGCGACGCCGTGCACCGTCACCACCGCGGGGTGGGAGAGCCGGGCGACCGCGCGCGCCTCGCGCTCGCGGCGCGCGTACAGGAGGGGGACGTCGTCCGCGGGGACGCCGTCGGGGAGCCGGAGCTCCTTGAGGGCCACCTCGCGCATGCGCGACTCGTCCAGGGCGCGCCAGACGGTGCCCGTCGCCCCCTCGGCGAGGACGTCCAGAAGCCGGTAACGACCCGCGATCACCGTCATGGATCCACGGTAGCCCGAGGGGCGCCCTCCTGGCCCCGGCGCGGCGGCGGAGCGTCCCGACGATCTTGGTGTCGGAGATCACACCGGCCTTCCGGTCCGCACGCGAGGGGCTGGAGTGCAGGATGGTTCGTGACGGTTCGGCAGGTGTTCGAGTGCTGTCCAACTCGCCCTGGAATCAGACGGATTCGGACAGTGACCGTCAACCCTCGTACGAGTGCGGTGAATCCCGTCGGCGGGATACGCGCGTGTCGTGGCGGGGCGATAGGGTTAACCTGCCCGGGCCGGGTGCCCTTGTACGGGTGGGGAGTGACATGGAACAGATAGCAATGCGCAGCAGGCCGCGAGTGCCTGCCATCACCTGCGGGAGCAGCGCGACGAGTTCGCGACTCGACCGCCATCTCGCGGTGCTCGGCGGCCCCGCCGTGCCCCAGCGCGAGGTGGCCGAGGCGACGCTGCTGATGCGGGAACTGACGGCGCGTACGCACGAGCCGCCGGTGCACAGCCACCGCAGCCGCAGCGCGCGGGTCTCGCTCTTCGCCCCGCTCCGCCGACTGCGCCGCTCGCTCTTCGGCGCGCGCCGCTAGCGAACCCCCGGGCCGCCCGTACGGCCCCGACTGCGACTCCGCCGGACGTGTCCCCGCCCGTCCGGCGTTCAGTCGTGTCCGGAGCCCGTGCGGCCCGCACCCGGTGCCCCGTCAGGCGATGGCGCCGGTGCTCCGCAGCTCCTTCAGCTCCCCCTCCGTCACCCCGAGCTCGGCGAGCACGGCGTCCGTGTCCTGCCCGAGGGCCGGGATCCGGTCCATGCGCGGTTCCGGCGCGTCCGGGAAGACGATCGGCGGCAGCAGCGAGCGCAGCGGCCCGACCGGCGACTCGACCTCCCGCCAGCGGTCGCGGGACGTCAGCTGGGGATGGTCGGCGAGTTCGGCCACCGAGTTGAGGCGGGCGCAGGCGATGCCCGCCGCGTCGAGCCTGGCCAGCGCCTCCGCGGTCGTCAGCGGGGCCAGCGCCTCCGCGACGACCGCGTCCGTCGCCGCGCGCCCGGCGACCCGCGCCGTGTTGGTCGCGAAGGCCGGGTCGTCGGCGAGACCGGGCCGGCCGAGGACCTGTCCGGCGAGCCGCCGCCACTCCCGGTCGTTCTGCACGGACAGCAGCACCAGGCCCCCGTCGGCGGTCGGGTAGGCGTCGTACGGGGCGATGACCGCGTGTGCCAGCCCCGTGCGCGCCGGGGCGGCGCCCCCGTGCGCCCCGTGGTGCAGGGGGTGCCCCATCCACTCGGCCAGCGAGTCGAGCAGGGAGACCTCCACCGGGCCGCCCCGGCCGGTCGTGCCGCGCCGGACCAGGGCGGCGAGCACGCCCGAGAAGGCGTACATCCCGGCCGCGATGTCGGCGGCCGGGATCCCGGACTTGACCGGCTGCTCCGGGGTCCCGGTGACCGACACCAGGCCCGCCTCGCACTGGACGAGCATGTCGTACGCCCGCTTGTGCGCGTACGGCCCCGTCGCCCCGTATCCGGAGACGTCCACGGCGATCAGCCGCGGGTGCGCGGCGCACAGCGAGGCGGCGTCGAGGCCGAGGCGGGCCGCGGCCCCCTGCGCGAGGTTCTGGACGAAGACGTCGGCGCCGGCCACCAGCCGCCGGACGAGGGCGAGGCCCCGGGGGTCCTTGAGGTCGACCGCCACGGACTCCTTGCCGCGGTTGCACCACACGAAGTGGGAGGCGAGGCCGCGGGCCGCCGTGTCGTAACCGCGGGCGAAGTCCCCGCCGTCGGGGCGCTCGATCTTGACGACACGGGCGCCGAGGTCGGCGAGCTGCCGGGTGGCGAAGGGCGCGGCGACGGCCTGTTCGACGGCGACGACCGTGAGCCCTTCGAGGGGGAGTGGCTGGGTGCTCATGACAGTCCTGCCTACCGTGCCGTACGGCTCCTGTCATCAGGGGATGCGTCACGCGGAGCCGGTGGCGTGCCCGGCACGGGTCTCGGGCGCGCCGGGCGGGCGCCTGTCAGCGGCGCCCGTCAGCGGCGGGCGTACCGGTGGACCGCGAGCGGGGCGAAGACGGCGAGCAGGCCCAGCGACCAGAGCAGCGCCCCGGCGACCGGGTGGGCCACCGGCCAGGCCGCGTCCGCGGGGATCGGCGCGTTGCCGAAGAGGTGGCGGACCGCGGTCGTGACCGCCGAGATCGGGTTCCACTCGGCGACCGTCCGCAGCCAGTCGGGCATGCCGCCGGTCGGGATGTACGCGTTGGAGAGGAGCGGCAGCATGAAGGTGGCGCTGCCCAGCTGGCCGGCCGCCTCCTCGCTGCGCGAGGCCAGTCCGAGGAGGATGCCCACCCAGGTCGTCGCGAAGCGGAAGAGGAGCAGCAGGCCGAAGGCGCCCAGGGCCTGCGGGAGCGTGCCCTCGACGCGCCAGCCCATCGCGAGCCCGACCAGGACCAGCGGGACCGTGCCGACCGCGCTCGCCACCAGGTCGGCGAGCGCCTGGCCGAGGGGGACGGCGGAGCGGCTGATGGGCAGGGTCCGGAAGCGGTCCATGACGCCCCGGTGGGAGTCCTGCGCGGCCTGGAACATGCCGGTCATGAGGCCGCCGGCCGCCGTCGCGACCAGCATGCCGGGCACCAGGAAGGCCCGGTACTCGGCGCCGGGCGTGGCGAGGGCGCTGCCGAAGACGTACCCGAAGAAGAGGAGGAAGACGATCGGCATCGTCTGTGTCATGACGGTGATCGCGGGCGCGTGCCGGATCCGCTGGAGGTGGCGGCCGAGGACGGCGGTCCCGTCGTGCGCGAGGGCGTTCACGCGACGAGCTCCTTCCGGTCGGTGAGGCGCAGGAACACCTCGTCGAGGGTGGGCGGGCGCAGTGAGGCGTCGATGATGTGGACCCCGGCCGCGTCGAGCGCGCGGACGATCCGGGGGAGGGTGAGCGTGGTGTCCGTGGTCACCGCGCCGACCGTGTGCCGCTCGGCGTCCAGGGCCGGCGCCGAACCGGTCAGCCGGTCGAGGACGGCCGCGGCCGCTTCGAGGGCCGACGGGTCGGCGACGGCGACCTCGGCGTAGCTGCCGATGAGCGCCTTGAGTTCGGCCGGGGTGCCGCGCTGCGCGGCACGTCCCTCGTCGATCAGCACGATGTCGTCGGCGAGCCGGTCGGCCTCCTCCAGGTACTGGGTGGTGAGCAGCACGGTCGTGCCGTCGGCCGCCAACTCCCGTACGGCGTCCCAGATCCCGTTCCGGCTGTGCGGGTCGAGGCCGGTCGTGGGTTCGTCGAGGAAGAGCACCCGCGGCGGTACGAGCAGGCTCGCGGCGAGGTCGAGGCGGCGCCGCATGCCGCCGGAGTAGGTCCGGGCGGGCCGGTCGGCGGCGGCGTCCAGGCCGAACCGCTCCAGGAGTTCGTCGGCGCGTGAGCGCGGGGCATGCAGGAGCCGGGCGAAGAGCCGGAGGTTCTCGGCGCCGGTGAGGTCGCCGTCGACGGAGGCGTACTGCCCGGTGACCGCGATCCGCTTCCGTACCCCGGCCGGGTCGCGCACCACGTCGTGTCCCGCGACCCGGGCGCTGCCGGCGTCGGGGGCGACGAGGGTGGTGAGGACGCGGACGGCGGTGGTCTTGCCGGCGCCGTTGGGGCCGAGGATCCCGTGGACGGTGCCCTCGGGGACGGCCAGGTCGAGGCCGCGGAGGGCGTGGACCTCGCCGTACCGCTTCTGCAGACCTTCACTAAGTACAGCGTACGTAGTCGTCATGGGGTGACCATAACCCACTACGTACGGTGTACGTAACTACGATGGTGAGCGAGGTGATGATCCATGGCGGGCCGAACGGCCGAACCGGAAGTGATCTGGGCGCGCCCCGAGCGCACGGGCCGCGGCCCGAAGCCGGCGTACAGCCGGCGGGACGTCGTGGACGCGGCCGTCCGCATCGCCGACGCCGACGGCATCGACGGGGTCTCCATGCGCCGCGTCGCCGCCGAACTCGGCTGCGGCACCATGTCGCTCTACAACTACGTCCCCCGCAAGGAGGACCTGTACGAGCTGATGGTCGACGCGGTCAGCGGCGAGTACGAGCTCCCCGAGGAACCCAGCGGCGACTGGCGCGCCGACATGACCGCGATCGCCCACCAGAGCCGCGCGATCATGTACCGGCACCCCTGGCTGCCGCGCGTGATGACCACCGCCTACGGCTTCAGCCCCAACGCCCTGCGCTTCCTGGAGTGGTGCCTGGGCTGCCTCACGCCCCTGGACGCCCCCGCCGGGCTCAAGATGCAGCTGATCGCCATGGTCAACGGCACGGTCATGGCGACCGTCGCCAACGAGCAGGCCATCGCCGAACGCGCCCGCGGACTTCCCTGGTCCGAGGCGGAGGAGCAGGCCGTCCGCGGCGCCTACCTCATGGGACAGGTGGCGAGCGGACGCTACCCGCACCTCGCCGGACTGCTCGCCGAGGCCCCCGCCGCGCCCGTCGACCCCGACGAGATCTTCGCGATGACCATCGCCCGCCTCCTCGACTCGTTCGCGCCCCCGGCCGCGGGAACGAGCGTCACAGGAGCATGAACTGCCCCTCCGGACCCTCCTCCTGGTGATCGAGGACGGACGCCGGGCGCCGCGTCCGGTCCGGCGGCGGCAGCACCCCCGCGGCCCGGAGGTCCGCCCCGCCGAGACCCCCGGCGGCGAACGCGGCCCGCTCCGGCTCCCGCGCGCCGAGCAGCGCCAGCACGGTGATCAGGTCGAGCAGCTCCGAGGTCCACTCCTGCGGCCAGTCGCCCGGCCCCATCGCCTCCAGGGACCCGGGCTCCGCCGGCGCGGTCCGGTGCGCGAACCACTGCTCCAGCACCCGCACCCCGCCGACCCGGTAGTCCCACGCCTCCACCGGTACGGGCGAGATGCGGCCCCCGCCGAGATCGAGCACCTCGTCCCCGGCGTCGTACGCGATCGCCGTCGGCCGCGCCGGAACCGCCGCCCGCACATAGGGCCGGCGCCCGCCCGGCAGCCGCGGCTTCGTCCCGCTCAACGCGCCGCGCGCCTGCACGTCCACGAGCTCCCGGCCGAGCGCCACGCCCGCCGCCCACACCTCCCGGTCACCGGGCAGCGGCACCCGGCACCCGGCGGGGGAGGGCAGCGCCGCCGCCACGGTCCACGCCAGCCACTCCCGGGCGTCGACCTCGCGCCCGTACCGCTCCCCGAGGAAGTCGAGCAGGCCGGGGGCGAGGTTCGGCTCCAGCCCCCCGGGGCGCCGGAACAGCGGCCTGATGCGGCCCGGGCGGCCCGCCGGGGAACGCCCCTCGGGGAGCGCGGCGGTCACCAGGAGCGCCGGACCCCGCGCCCCCGGCACGTACCCCTGCTCCACGGCGAAGAGCTGCGGCCCACCGGCCACCCGCCACAGCTCCGGGCGCGCGGTGTCGATCAGGCGGTGGTCGGGGAGCAGCCACTGCTCGTCGAACGGCCCGTGCGCCACCCGCACCGGCGCCGGGCACGGTCCCGGCTCACGCGCGAACCGCGCGGTCCCGGTCCGCTGACCCGGCAACGCCGCCACCGCGCTCCCCGGCGTGCGCGCCCGACTCGGCCGGAACAACGCCTCCCGCTCCGCCCCCTCGGCCGCCGCCAGCCTGTCCCAGCGGGCCCGCAGGGTGCGGGCATCGGGAGCGACGACCCATGCCCGCCCGAACCGCAGCGGCGCCACGGCCCACGGCATCAGCTCGTCGAGGAGGGGCGGCTCGTCATCGGCGCGGGGGGCTTCCGTTCGGGGGGCTTCCGTCACGCCCCGCATGCTAACGAGCGCCGTCCGTACGGGGCCAGCGCCGGCCGCGTCGGGGCGGACCCGTCAGCGGCGCCACCGGCGGTGGCGCGGGGATTTCCGCCGGGCCGCCGGTTCGAACGGAGCGAGGTCCTCCAGGAGACGGCGGTACGCCTCGGGGTCCTGCTCGAAGTCCGCCCCGGCCGCGAGGACGGCCCGGTCGCCGTCCTGCCCCCGGAGCAGGTCGACCGAGGTCTGTGCGAACCGCTCCCGCAGGCCGTGCCGTTCGGCGTCGGCCAGCAGCCGGCGCAGCTCGGCGACCGCGGCCGCGGCGTCGGCGCGGGCCGCCGGTCCGGCTTGGAGTCTGTTGCCCAGCCCCGCGGCGGGGGCCGCCTTCTCCAGCAGCGGGCCCAGCCGGGCAGCGAGCTTCCGGGCGGTCGCCGCCGCCGCGTGCGCCTGTGGTCCGGCCTCCCGCAGCACCCACAGGGCGCGGACCAGCTCGGGGTCGGGCACCGCGCCGAGCTCCCCCCGCCACCCGGCGTCCCGCACCGCGTCCACCGCCCGCGCGTAGTCCTCGGACGCCCACCCGGCGGCCTCGGCCAGCCGGATCGCGCGGCGCACGAGCCGCGCCTCCACGCCGAGGACCCGGGGGAGGGCCCGGAGGTTTCCACCGACCAGTCCGGTCGTGATGAGCAGCACCCCCAGCAGCAGGAGGGCGTCCGAGGTGGAGAGGTCCCGCTCCGGGTCGACTTCGATGTCGTCCAGGTCCCCCCGGTCCGGCCCTTCCGTGAACATGAACCCGGACGCCCAGCCGTAGCCCCGGCTGTCTCCGTAGTTCGGCGCCTTGAGGCTGTCGCTCCGGCCGGCGTCGCAGTGGTACGGCCCCTCACGCGTCTTCTTCGCGTACGGGTCGCTCCACCGGACCCGGCAGGTGCCGTCGGCCTTCTCGTGGACCACCGCCAGGTCGATCTGGCGCGACGCGGGCAGCTCCCCGTCCGGCTCGATCGCGTACAGCCCGACCGAACACGCGAAGAGCGTGAAGCCGGCCGTCAGGACCCAGCGGAAGAAAGGTACGTGCCTCATGCGGTCATCCCCCCCGCCGTCAGCCTGGCAGGGTGCGGACCGGAGGGCGAGAGGTCGGTTCCGGCAGGGTGTCGCCGCCGTCTCTGCCCGGGTCCGGCAGGCGCCACCGCCCCGCAGGCGTCACTGCGCTCCGACGGTCACCGTGAAGGAGAAGCGGTCGCCGCGGTAGCGGATGCGGGCCACGTCGACGACGCGGCTGTTTTCGTCGTAGGTCACGCCGGTGTAGTGGAGGATCGGGGAGAGCAGGGGGACCTGGAGGAGGCCCGCGGTCTCCGGGTCGGCGAGCCGGGCTTCGACGGTGTCCGTGATGCGGCTGATCCGGACGCCGACGACGTCCCGCAGCACCTTGGTCATCGGCCAGCGGACCAGGTCGGCCGGGTCGATCGAGGCGGCGAGCTCGGGGAGCACCGCGTTCTCCGCCCAGTTCGTCGGCTCGTCGCTCTCCCCGTCGCGGCGCAGCCGCCGGTACGCCACGACCTCCGGCACGTCCGGGAAGTACTCGGCGAGCTCGCCCGGCACCGGTTCGGGACCGTGCCCGAGGACCGTCGTCCGCTCGCCCGACTGCTGGGCCACGATCGTGTCGATCGAGCCCAGCAGCCGGCGCGGGGTGGACCGCCGGGCGCCCGGCTCGATGAACGTGCCGCGCCGCCGGTGCCGGCTGATCAGCCCCTCCTCCTCCAGCTCCTTGAGGGCCTGGCGCATGGTCAGCACGCTCACGCCGTAGTGGGCGGCGAGCTGCTCCTCGGTGGGCAGCCGCAGCGAGGCGTCGGGCGTGCGGCCCAGTATCGAGGCGCGCAGCGACTGCGAGACCTGATACCAGAGAGGCAGCTTGCGGTTCAGGACCAGCGAGTCGGGTGCGAAGGCGGTCACGGGTTCTCCGTACGAAGGCTACGGGCTTACGGCCGAGACATTACGGCCGGAAGTGGCGCTCCAGACCCTGCCATACGTCGTCGTATCCCTTCTGCAGGTGGTCGGCGCCCGCGGCCTGCGGGGTCGCGGTCATCGGCCAGCGGGTCTCGAACATGAAGGCAAGGCCGTCGTCGATCTTCTGCGGCTTCAGCTCGGCGGCGCTGGCCTTGTCGAAGGTCTCCCGGTCGGGGCCGTGCGCGGACATCATGTTGTGCAGCGAGCCGCCGCCCGGCACGAAGCCCTCCGCCTTGGCGTCGTAGGCGCCCTCGATCAGGCCCATGTACTCGCTCATCACGTTGCGGTGGAAGTACGGCGGGCGGAACGTGTCCTCGCCGACCAGCCAGCGCGGCGCGAAGACCACGAAGTCCACGCCCGCGAGCCCGGGGGTGTCGGTGGGCGAGGTGAGGACCGTGAAGATCGACGGGTCGGGGTGGTCGTAGGAGATCGTCCCGATGACGTTGAAACGACGCAGGTCGTAGACGTACGGCGTGTGGTTGCCGTGCCAGGCGACGACGTCGAGCGGCGAGTGGCCGTACGTCGCGGACCAGAGGTTGCCGCAGTACTTGTTGACCACCTCGACCGGACCCTCGACGTCCTCGTACGCGGCGACCGGGGCGCGGAAGTCGCGGGCGTTGGCCAGGCCGTTGGCGCCGATCGGGCCGAGGTCGGGGAGCTGGAAGGGGGCTCCGTAGTTCTCGCAGACGTAGCCGCGGGCGGTCTCGTCGAGGAGTTCGACGCGGAAGCGGACCCCGCGCGGGATCAGCGCGACCTCGCCCGGGTGGGCGGCGAGCAGGCCGAGCTCGGTGCGGAGCAGCAGGCCGCCGCGCTCCGGGACGATCAGCAGCTCGCCGTCGGCGTCGCCGAAGACCCGGTCCATGGACGCGTTGGCGTGGTAGAGGTGCACGGCCATGCCGGTCCGCTGGGCCGCGTCGCCGTTGCCGCCGAGGGTCCACAGGCCGGCCAGCCAGTCGGTGCCGGGGGCCGGGTCGGGCAGCGGGTTCCAGCGCAGCCGGTTGGGGTCCGGGACGGTCTCGGTGAAGGGCGCGCCGTGCAGCGCGCCGTTGTCGATCCGGGTGAACGGCGGGTGCGCCGCCGAGGGACGGATCCGGTAGAGCCAGGAGCGGCGGTTGTGGGACCGCGGCTCGGTGAAGGCGCTGCCGCTGAGCTGCTCGGCGTACAGGCCGAGGGGTGCGCGCTGCGGTGAGTTGCGGCCGTCCGGCAGGGCCCCGGGGACCGCCTCCGAGCTGTGCTCGTTGCCGAAACCGGTGCTGTAGGTGAGCGCCTCGGCCGTCTTCCTGGCCTGCTCCGTGGTCATCGCCCGCTCCTGTCCTGAGCCCCTGGCCTGAGGCCACAAGGGAATCCTATGCATGACCGTAGGATTCCGCGCGGCTCACGTCAACGGGGCAGGGTCCCCAGGGCGCTCCGCGACCGCTTCGCCGCGCCCGCCACGGTCTTTCCCGGTCTTCCCTCCAGTCGTCCGCACGAGTCCGTGCACGAGGGGGTCAGGAAAGATGAACAATGCTCTACTCTCACGCGCATGTCCTGGACCCGAAGACTCGTCCTCGCGCTCACGGTCGTGCTCGCGGCACTCGCCGCAGCCCTGCTCACCGCACCCGGGGCCCAGGCCCACGAGGAGCGGCCCATCACCCTGCCCGACGGCTCCGGCAGCGTGCCGAAACTCCGCACGGGCGAACCCGACCTCCTCGTCTGCAAGACCGACCGGGCCGACTTCGACCGCCGGATCGCCGGCTTCCCGGCCGCCCTCAAGACCCGCAACCTCGCCCTCTACGAGCGCTGCGCGCGCGCCGGATACCGCCACCTCCAGCAGGCCGTCGACGCCGTCGACCGGCCCGGCATGACCATCGCGATCCTCCCCGGCCTGTACGAGGAGGAGCCGTCCCTGCCGCAGCCCACCGGGGCCTGCGCCACGCTCAAGGCCCCCAAGTCCTCGCTCGGCTACCAGATCCTCAGCTACGAACAGCAGCGGAGCTGCCCCCACAACCAGAACCTCGTCGCCATCCTCGGCAAGAAGAACCTCCAGATCGAGGGCACCGGCGCCTCCCGCCTCGACGTCGTCATCGACGCCAAGTACCAGAAGCTCAACGCCCTCAGGGCGGACGGCTCCGACGGCATCTACTTCCGCAACTTCACCGCACAGCGCACCACCTTCAACTCGCTGTACGTGCTCGCCGCCGACGGCTTCGTCATCGACGACGTCCTCACCCGCTGGAACGACGAGTACGGCTTCCTCACCTTCGCCTCCGACCACGGCCTCTACAAGAACTGCGAGTCGTACGGCAACGGCGACTCCGGCATCTACCCCGGCTCGGCCTCGAACATCAACGACGGCTACGGCTACGACGTCCCCCGCTACTCCATCGAGATCACCGGCTGCCGCAGCCACCACAACATGGTCGGCTACTCCGGCACCGCCGGGGACTCCGTCTGGGTCCACGACAACGAGCTCGACCACAACATGGGCGGCGCCTCCATGGACTCCGCCTTCCCCGGCCACCCCGGACTGCCCCAGAACCACGCCCGCTTCGAACGCAACCTGATCCACGACAACAACCAGAACTACTACCCGTACGTCGCCGACGGCACCTGCGCCAAGCCGCCCGTCGACCGCGGCTACGAACAGGGCGTCGTCTGCCCCCAGATCTCCATGCCCCCCGGCACCGGCATCATCACCGCGGGCGGCAACTGGAACCTCTACGAGGACAACTGGATCTACGGCCACCAGCGCTCCGCCTTCTTCCTCAGCGCCGTCCCCGCCTTCATCCGCGGCGAGTCCGCCTGGGGCAAGCAGACCGACACCTCCCACCACAACCGCTACGCCGGCAACCACCTCGGCGTCGACAAGGCCGGCAACGCCCGCCCCAACCGCTCCGAGGTCTGGTGGGACGGCCAGGGCAGCGGGAACTGCTGGCAGTCCGACGCCGGCGCCACCACCCCCGGCGCCCTGCCCGGCTGCGGCACCCGCCGCGGCGACGTCTCCGGGAACACCGACCGGCTCGTCGGCGAACCCGTCAAACTCGCCCAGCTCCTCGTCTGCGCCGACTACAACGTCCAGGCGCGCCGCCTCCCGGCCGGCTGCGACTGGTACGGCGCCCGCGGCCTCCAGCGCGTCGAGACCCAGCTCGCCCTCGGCAGCGCCCTCGTCCTCGCCCTCGCCGGCTGCGCCCTGTGGTGGCGTCGCCTGCGCGGCAGCCGACTCGCCGGCGTGGCCACCCTCATCGGCCTCGCGGGCCTGACCCTCGACGTGGCGGCCTCGACCCTGGCCCTCACCCCGACCGCCCTCCCGGCCCTCGCACTGCTCCTCACCGGGATCTGGTGGACCCTCATCGGCCTCGCCCTGCGGCCCACCCGCCCCGTCCTCGCCTGGACCACCCTGGCCCTCGGCGCCCTCACCCTCCTCGACGCCTTCGACAAAGCCGTCCTCATGGTGCCGGGCATCCCCGTCAGCCCCGCCTGGCTCCGCCTCCTCCTCGGCGTCGTCTGGGTCCTCTGGGCCGTCATCGCCTCCGGCGCCCGCCCACCCCGACCGACCCCCACCCCCGGTCCTGATCCCGACGCCGATTCCCCCACTCCCGAGCACGGCACGGATCCCGCCAACGCCACGGCCGGGCACGCCACGGCCGGGCACGGCACGGATTCCGCCGCAGTCGGGACCGCTACGGATTCCGCCAACGCCTCGGCCGGGCACGGCACGGATTCCGCCACAGTCGGGACCGCCACGGATCCCGCCGCGACCGGGCCCGCCACAGGTCCCGCCGTGGCCGGGCCCGCCACGGATTCCGCCGGGGGGACGCCGTGACGCGGCCGCGCGGGGCGGCGTCGCTCCTCTCCCTCACGGCCGTGCTGGCCGCCGCGCTGACCCTCACGGGCTGCGGCGGCCGGGCCACCACCCATCACAAGCCCGGCACCACCCACCAGGAGGCCACCGGGAGCAGCGGCACCCTGCTCCCGGCGAAGGACGAGGGCGGCCACCGGCTCCGGGAACTCCCCGCGGCGGACGCGCCCACCGTCAGGGCCGAGGCCCGCCCCGACCCGGAGGGCGGCTGGAACGTCCACCTCACCGTGGAGAGGTTCCGCTTCACCCCCGAGAGCACCGGTGGCGCGGCCCTCCCGGGCCGGGGCCACGCCCGCCTGCTGGTCGACGGCCGGGAGACCGCCCGCCTCTACGGCCCCTGGGGGTACGTGCCGCCGGGCGCCCACACCCTGACCGTCCGGCTCCACGCGGACGACCACACCGCCTGGGCCGTCGCCGGAACCCCCGTCCAGGCCACCGTGCGCCTGGACGGCGGCCCCGCCACCTCCGCGCCGCCGAGCCCCCGGCCGACCGACACCGGCCGGACGGTCACCCTCACCATCAAGGGGACGACCGTCGAACCACCTCCTTCCCGCATCGAGTTGAAGAAGGGCGAACGCCTCACCCTCCGTGTCACCGGCGACCGCGCCGACACCGTCCACGTGCACGGCTACGACCGCGAGCTCCCGCTCAGGCCCGGCACGCCCGCCACCCTCACCCTCACCGCCGACCGCACCGGCCTGTTCGAGGTCGAGACGCACGAGTCCGGACTCGTGCTGACCCAACTCGTCGTCCGATGAGCGCCGTTCCCGCCGCAGCCCACGCCCACGCCGAGTCGCTCGGTCTCCCGCTCGCCCACGGCGTGGGCTCCCGGCACGACCTCCCCCTCTCTCCCTTCTATGCCTACGCCGGCGCCTTCACCGCGCTCCTCGTCTCCTTCCTCGCCCTCGGGCTCCTCTGGTCCTCCTCCCGCTTCCGCGGCGACCTGGCCGGGCGCCCGATCCCCGCCCCTCTCCAGCGGGTGGCCGACGCGCCGGCCACCCGCACGGCCCTCCGGCTCCTCGGCACGGCCGTCGCGCTGCTCTTCCTCCTGCACCTCCTCCTCGGCCCCGACGACCCGGACCGCAACCCGGCACCCGGCGCGCTCTACGTCCTCCTCTGGGTCGGTCTCGTCCCCGCCTCCCTCCTCCTCGGCCCCGTCTGGCGCCTCCTCAACCCGCTGCGCGCCGCCCACGCCCTCCGCCCGCCGCGACACCCCCGCCCGCTGCCCGCCGCACTCGGCATCCGCCCCGCCGCCGCCGGGCTCCTCCTCTTCACCTGGCTCGAACTCGTCGCGCCCGACAACGCCTCCCGCACCACCCTCCTCATCGCCCTGGCCGTCCATGCCGCCGTCCAGCTGCTCGGCGCCGCCCGCCACGGCGAGCGCTGGTTCGCCCACGCCGACCCCTTCGAGGTCTACTCCTCCCTCCTCGCCCGCCTCTCGCCCCTCGGCCGCCGCACCGACGGCCGACTCGTCCTGCGCTCCCCCTTCCACAGCCTCGACTCCACCCCGCAGACCCCCGGCCTCGTCGCCACCGTCTGCGTCCTCCTCGGCTCCACCGCCTACGACGGCCTCTCCGACAACCCCCGCTGGATCACCACCCTCCAGACCTCACCCCTCGGCCCCACCGCCACCGCCACGCTCGGCCTCCTCGCCGCCGTCGCCCTCGCCGCCGCCTGCTACGGCCTCTGCGCGGGAGCCCTGCGGCTGATGCACCGTGACCTCACCACCCCCCTCACCTCCTTCGCCCACTCGCTCCTGCCCATCGCCCTCGGCTACCTCGTCGCCCACTACTTCTCACTCTTTGCCACCGAAGGAGCACGTACAGTCATCATGGCAGCGGGCACTGACAACGCCCCCGCACCCGCTCCACCACTGGGTCCAGGGGGCCTCGCGACCCTCCAGGTCGCCGCGATCGTCACCGGTCACGTCCTCGGTGTCGTCGCCGCGCACGACCGGTCCGTCCGCCTCTTCCCACCCGACCGGGCGGTCGCCGGCCAACTCCCGCTCTTCGTGCTGATGATCGCGTACACCCTCGGCGGCATCGGCCTGCTCATCGCCTGAGGCCCGCCTTCGCCCGACCCCCGACCGGAGCGGCATCATGGTCCCCGTGCCCCAGACCAGCCCCCAGACGCCCCCGGTGCTCCGTCGCACCCCCGTGCAGCAGCGCAGCGCCGAGCGGCTCGCCCGGATCCTCGACGCCTGCGCCGTACTCCTCGACGAGACCGGGTACGAGCAGCTGAGCACCCGCGCCGTCGCCGTCCGCGCCGGCGTTCCCATCGGCTCCGTCTACCGCTTCTTCGGCAACAAGCGGGCGATGGTCGCCGCCCTGGCCCACCGCAACCTCGACGAGTACGCCGAGCGGATCTCCACCCGCTTCGAGGCGACACCGCTCCTCGACGCCCACGGGGCGATCGACGGTGTCCTCGACGAGTTCATCGCGATGAAGCGGACCGTCCCGGGGTTCGCGCTCGTCGACTTCGGGGTGCCCGCCACCGCGCCCGACGACATCACGGGTGACGGTCCGGGCGGCGGGCCGGGCAGCGGTCCGAGGGGCGGCCGGGGTCGCGGCCGGGAGGCCTCCGAAGGCTCCGGCGAGGCATCCGGCGAGGCACCCGGTGACGCGGACGAGGACGCGGACACGGAGGCGGACGCGGACACGGAGGCGGACGCGTGTGCGGACGAGGATGCGGGCGCGGGCGAGGGCGCGAGTGAGGCCGACAGGTTCGCCGAGGACCCCAACCGCCTCGTCGCCGACCGGATCTGCGTGCTCCTCGCCGCCCATCTCGGCCGCACCGCCGACGACGACCTGCGGCGGAAGGTCCTCGTCGGCGTCGAGACCGCCGACGCCCTCGTCCGGCTCGCCTTCCGGGTCGACCCCGCGGGCGATCCGGCGCTCGTCGACGAGACGCGCCACCTGCTCCACGCCTACCTGGCGCCCTCGTTGTCGTCGTAGCCCCCCGTGGTGCCCCGTGGCGGCACGGGGCACCACAGGCGTCGCGGGGCGTCGCGGCACCTTTCCGTACAACGCCCCCGCGCACCCCTCCCGTACGTCCCTACCGGTCGGTATGCTCGGCGCCACCCGTGCCCGACGCCGCCCCAGGGAGACGCCATGTCCACCGCCCTGCGCATCTGCCCCCTCTGCGAAGCGACCTGCGGACTGGTCCTGACCCTCGACGGGGACCGCGTGACGGGGGCGCGGGGCGACCGCGACGACGTCTTCAGCCAGGGGTTCATCTGCCCCAAGGGTGCGGCCTTCCCCGAGGTCGACGGCGACCCGGACCGGCTGCGCGGCCCGCTGGTCCGGAAGGACGGCAGACTCCAGGAGGCCACCTGGGCCGAGGCGTTCGACACGATCGCCGAACGAATTCGGCCGCTGGTCGAGGAGTACGGGCCGGATGCCGTGGGTATCGTCCTGGGCAACCCCAACGTGCACACGTTCGCCGGCGCCCTCTACCCGCCCCTGCTGATCGGCGCGTTGCGGACGCGGAACCTCTTCACCGCGTCCACGCTCGACCAGATGCCCAAGCACGTCTCCAGCGGCCTGCTCTTCGGGGACCCCTTTGCCATCCCGGTGCCGGACCTGGACCGCACCGACCACCTGCTCGTCCTCGGGGCCAACCCGCTGGACTCCAACGGAAGCCTCTGCACCGCCCCCGACTTCCCCGGCAGGCTCAAGGCGCTGCGCCGCCGCGGCGGCACCCTCACCGTCGTCGACCCCCGGCGCACCCGCACCGCCCGCCTCGCCGACCGGCACGTCGCGATCCGCCCCGGCGCCGACGCGCTCCTCCTTGCCGCCCTCGTCCACACCCTCTTCGAAGAGGACCTCACCGACCTCGGTCCGCTCGCCGCCCACGTCGAAGGGGTGGACGAGGTGCGGGCCGCGACACGGGAGTTCAGCCCCGAGGCGGTCGCCGCCGCCTGCGACGTGGACGCCGCCACCATCCGCACCCTCGCCCGCGAACTCGCCGCCGCGCCCACCGCCGCCGTGTACGGGCGGATGGGCAGCTCCACCGTCGCCTACGGCACCCTCGGCAACTGGCTCGTCGACGTCCTCAACATCCTCACCGGCAACCTCGACCGCCCCGGCGGCGCCCTCTTCCCGCTCTCCGCCACCGCGCCCGCCCCGCGCCCCGCCGGACCGGGGAAGGGCTTCGCCCTCGGCCGCCGGCACAGCCGGGTCTCGCACCACCCCGAGGTCAAGGGCGAACTGCCGCTGGTCGCGCTCGCCGAGGAGATCGAGACGCCGGGGGAGGGCCGCATCAGGGCGGTGATCACCGTCGCCGCCAACCCGGTCCTGTCCGCGCCCGACGGCGACCGTCTCGACGCGGCCCTCGCCTCCCTCGACCTCATGATCGCCGTCGATCCGTACCTCAACGAGACCAGCCGCCACGCCGACGTCCTGCTGCCCCCGCCGCCGCCCTCCCGGAGCGCCCACTTCGACTTCGCCTTCAACGGCTTCGCCGTCCGCGACCAGGCCCGCTACACACCGGCCGCCGTCCCCCTCGAAGCGGACCGCATGGACGAGTGCGAGATCCACGCCCGGCTGATCCTCGCCGTGTCCGGGCCGGACGGGGCCCCGCCGTCCGCCGTCGACGAGCTGGCGATCGACATGACGCTCGCCAGGGCCGTGACCCAGGAGCACTCGCCCGCGTACGGCGCCGACCCCAAGGAGTTCGCGGCCGGGCTCTCCGGCGACACCGGCCCCGAGCGGCGGCTCGACCTGATGCTGCGCCTCGGTCCGTACGGGCTCACCCTCGACGAACTGAAGGCCCACCCGCACGGCGTCGACCTCGGGCCGTTGAAGCCCCGGATCCCGCAGCTCCTCAAGACCCGCAGCGGACGGATCGAACTGTTCCCCGCGCCCCTCGCCGCCGACCTGCCGAGGTTGCGGGACGCGCTCCACGCCGTACCGGAGCCGGGCACCCTCCACCTCGTCGGCCGGAGGCACCTGCGCTCGAACAACAGCTGGCTGCACAACACCCCGGCGCTCGGCGGCGGATCGAACCGCTGCACCCTCCAGGTGCATCCGGAGGACGCGGAGCGGCTCCGGCTCACCGACGGCGGTCTCGCCAGGGTCAAGGGGGAGGGCGGGGAGGTGGAGGCGCCGGTGGAGGTCACCGACGGGGTGCGGCCGGGGGTGGTGAGCCTTCCGCACGGCTGGGGGCACGACCGGCCGGGCACCCGACTCGCCGTGGCGTCCGCCCGCCCCGGTGTCAACGTCAACCAGCTGCTCGACGGCTCCCGGATCGACCCCCTCTCCGGCACCGCCGTCCTGAACGGCTTCCCCGTCGAGGTGTCGCCCCTGCCGTGACCTGGGGTTTTGCTCGTATTGCTCACGCGTCAACGTCTTGTTAACGGCAGAAGCGGACACCTACCGTCATCCGGACCGCCGCTCGGCGGCAGTTCAAGGGTGAACGTGAGGTGTCCTCCATGCTGACCGTCCTCGGTTTCGCCATGATCGCGACCTTCCTGGTTTTGATCATGATGAAAAAGATGTCGCCGATCGCGGCGCTCGTGCTGATCCCCGCGCTCTTCTGCGTCGCGGTCGGGCAGGGGGCCCAGCTCGGCGACTACGTCATCGAAGGCGTCGGCAAGCTGGCGCCGACGGCCGCGATGCTGATGTTCGCGATCGTCTACTTCGGCGTCATGATCGACGTCGGCCTGTTCGACCCGATCGTCCGGGGCATCCTGCGCTTCTGCAAGGCCGACCCCGTGCGCGTCGTCGTGGGCACCGCGGTGCTCGCCGCGATCGTCTCCCTGGACGGCGACGGCTCCACCACCTTCATGATCACCGTGTCGGCGATGTATCCGCTCTACAAGCGGCTCGGGATGAGCCTGGTCGTCATGACGGGTGTCGCCGCCACCGCCAACGGCGTCATGAACACCCTGCCCTGGGGCGGCCCCACGGCCCGCGCCGCGACCGCGCTGAAGCTCGACGCCGCCGACATCTTCGTCCCGATGATCCCCGCGCTCGGCATGGGCCTGCTCTTCGTCTTCGCCCTCGCGTACGTCCTCGGCCGCCGTGAGCGGAAGCGCATCGGCTACCTCACCCTCGACGAGGCCCTCCAGCCGGAGACGGAGACGGAGACCGTCCTGGTCGCGGCGGGCGGCACGGGCTCCACGGGCTCCACGGGTACGGGCTCCACCGGCACGGGTTCTACGGGTGCCGGCACCAGCATCACCGGCAAGGGCACGGGTTCCGGTTCCGGTGCCGCGGCGGCCGACGGTTTCCAGGGGCTCGACCCGAACCGTGCGACGCTCCGGCCCAAGCTCTACTGGTTCAACGCCGGCCTGACCGTCGCGCTGCTCGCGGCGATGATCCTCGAACTGCTGCCGATCCCGGTCCTGTTCCTCCTCGGCGCCGCCCTCGCGCTCACCGTGAACTACCCGAACATGGCCGAGCAGAAGGCCCGTATCGCCGCCCACGCCGACAACGTCCTCAACGTCGCCGGCATGGTCTTCGCCGCCGCCGTCTTCACCGGTGTCCTCACCGGCACGGGCATGGTCAAGCACATGGCCGACTGGCTCGTCGGCGCCATCCCCGAGGGCATGGGCCCGCACATGGGCCTGGTCACCGGCGTGCTGAGCATCCCGTTGACGTACTTCATGTCGAACGACGGCTTCTACTTCGGCGTGGTGCCGGTCCTCGCCGAGGCGGGCGCGGCCCACGGGGTGTCGCCGCTGGAGATCGCCCGCGCCTCGCTCGTCGGGCAGGCCTTGCACATGTCGAGCCCGCTGGTGCCGGCGGTGTACGTGCTCGTCGGCATGGCGAAGGTGGAGTTCGGCGACCACACCCGGTTCACGGTGAAGTGGGCCGCGCTGACCTCGCTGGTCGTGCTGGCCGCCGGGATCCTCTTCGGGATCATCTGACGCGAGGGAGCGGAATCCTCCGAAGCGAGGACGGGCCCGGGCCGGCGACGGCGTCCGGGCCCGTAGCCGTGTACGGGCTGACAAAGGCGTCCGGGCGCCGCGCCCGCGGCCGTCCCGGGGCGGCGATCGGACCCGGGCCTGCCATCGCGGCCGCGTGTGCGCCGGACGGGCGACTTCGGGGGGTGGTGCACGCATGTCGCCACCCTGCGTGGCTGATCGGTGACAGATGGTCGGATTATCGGTTAATCCGTCCGACGATCTCCCTTCGGAGGAACACGCATGCCCGCTCGTACCGTCCGACCCCTCGCCGCCACCGCCGCAGCCGCACTCGCGTTCGGTGGCCTCGCCCTCGCGGGCGCGCCCATGGCGTACGCCGCCCCCGGTGACAACGGCGACGTGAAGATCCACAAGGTCGGCACGCCCTTCGACGACCAGCGCAACGAGCCGAAGGTCTGCAGGTTCTACCTAGCGGCCTTCAACTTCGACACGCTCCAGGAAGTCGACTGGGAGATCACGCCCCAGCCACCCAAGGCGGACGACCCCAGCCTCAGCGGTCACATCACCCTCGCCACGGGCAAGGGGCACACCGGCACGCTGTCGCTGCCCAGCGGTCAGTACAAGCTCGTCTGGACCTTCGAGGGCCAGAACGGCGCAGGCAAGCAGAAGGTCTTCAAGGTCGAGTGCCCCGGTGACGTCATCACCAACCCGAGCCAACCGCCGAACGGCGATCCCGGCAGCCCCGGCAGCCCCGATAGCCCCGGCGGCCCTGGCGGTCCCGGCGGGCACGGTCACGGCAGGCCCCCGCACGGCCCGGTCGGTGCGGGTGGCGGCGGCAGCGCGGAGATCGCCGCCGAGGACTCCTCCGCCTTCGGCATCGGAGCCGCCGTCGCCGCCGGCCTCGCCGGCACGGCCGGACTGGTCCTGATCCGCCGTTCGCGCCGCCGCGACAATGGCGCCGCGTAGGTCCCGCCTCACGCGACGCAGGCGGCGGATCCTCCGGCTGGCCAGGACCGTGGCGGTGGTCACGGTCCTGGTCGCCGGGGGCGTCTGGTGGGCCGACGACGACGGTGAGCCGGCCGACCCGCCGCTCGCCGCCGGCCCGGCCGCGCCGGGCCGGACCGGACAGACCGGTGCGGGCGGCGCAGCGGCCGGAGCCCCCGCGGCCGTGGACCACAAGGCGAAACCCAGGGCCCATCCGAAGGCCGTGCCGCCGCCCCGGGCGGCACCCTCGCCCCGGCCGGCACCCCCGCCCGCGCCGCTGTCCCGTTCGCGCCCCACCCTCCTGGCCGTCCCCGCCATCACCGTCGAGGCCCCGGTGACCGAACTCGGCACCGACGGCAAGGGGCGGCTCGCCACACCGCCCATCGACAACCCCCAGGTCGTCGGCTGGTACGCGAAGGGAGTCACCCCCGGTGAACGCGGCACGGCCGTCGTCGTCGGCCACCGCGACACCCGCACCGGGCCCGCCGTCTTCCTCAACCTCGACTCCCTCAGTGCCGGAAACACCATCCGGGTCGCCCGCGCCGACGGCAAGGTCGCCGTCTTCACGGTCGACCGCGTGCGCACGTACGCCAAGGCCGACTTTCCCGACAAGGAGGTGTACGGCCCCACCGGGCGGCCCGAACTGCGCCTGCTCACCTGCGGCGGAGCCTTCGACCGCCGTACCGGCTACGAGGCGAACATCGTCGTCTTCGCCCACCTCACGGACCTCGCCCAGAAGATCTGACCGCCGGTCCGGCGGCGACCCCGCCCCTGGATCGGTGCTCCGGGCCCCCGGGCCCGTCCCCAAGACCACGCCCCGCCCGACGGATCCAGCCGCTCCGTCGGGCGGGGCGTGCCGTGCGTACGGCGGAGACCGGAAAGGAACGGCTCGGCTCGGATCTGGCGGGACCGGTTCGGCTCGGACCTGACGGGACCGGCTCGGACCGTTCCGTGTCTCCGCCCCGGCGGGCAAGGGGGGATCCGCCAGTTCCGCGGGTGCACGGCTGTGCCGGGTGGACGTGGACAGCTCGTGGGGCGGGGCGGCACGATCGAGCGGTGCCGGTGCCGGTGCCGGTGCCGTTGTCAGGTGTCGTGGCGCGTCGCCGGTGAGACCGGGGGCACTCCGGTGGACTCTGGCGCCGAAAAACTAACGGCGCTAGTTTGTTGCGGACGGGGAACCGGCAACGTGAGGAGACAGCGGATGAAGGCCCACGACGCGATGTACATCGGCGGGGAGTGGCGGCCCGCGTCGTCCACGGACACCATCCCGGTGATCAACCCGGCGGACGAGCAGGTCATCGGCCACGTCCCGGCCGGCACCGCCGAGGACGTCGACGCCGCCGTACGCGCCGCCCGCGCCGCGCTCCCCGGCTGGGCGGCCACCCCGCCCGCCGAGCGCGGAGCCCGGATCGCCGCGCTGCGCGACGCGCTCGCCGCCCGCGCGGAGGAGATCGCCGCCACCGTCACCGCCGAACTCGGCGCCCCGCCGCAGCTCGCCGCCGCCGTGCACGCGGGCCTGCCGATCGCCGTGGCCGGCTCGTACGCCGAGCTCGCCGCCACCCACTCCTTCGAGGAGAGGATCGGCAACTCCACCGTCTACGCCGAGCCGGTCGGCGTCGTCGCAGCGATCACCCCGTGGAACTACCCGCTCCACCAGATCGTCGCCAAGGTCGCCCCGGCCCTCGCCGCCGGTTGCACCACCGTCCTCAAGCCCGCCGAGGACACCCCGCTCACCGCCCAGCTCTTCGCCGAGGCCGCGCACGAGGCGGGCCTGCCCGCCGGCGTCTTCAACCTGGTGACCGGCCTCGGCCCCGTCGCGGGCCAGGCGCTCGCCGAGCACCCGGACGTGGACCTCGTCTCCTTCACCGGCTCCACCGCCGTCGGCCGCCGCATCGGCGCGCTCGCGGGCGGGGCCGTCAAGCGGGTCGCCCTCGAACTCGGCGGCAAGTCCGCCAACGTCATCCTGCCGAGCGCCGACCTCCCCAAGGCCGTCGCCGTCGGCATCGCCAACGTCATGTCCAACTCCGGTCAGACGTGCAGCGCCTGGACCCGGATGCTCGTCCCCGCCGACCGCTACGAGGAGGCGGTGGCGCTCGCCGCCGAGGCCGTCGCCAAGTACGTCCCCGGCGAGCGCGTCGGCCCCCTCGTCAACGCGAAGCAGCGGGAACGCGTCCGCGGCTACATCGAGAAGGGCATCGAGGAGGGCGCCCGCCTCGTCGCCGGCGGCCCCGACGCGCCGCGCGAGACCGGGTACTACGTCTCCCCGACCGTCTTCGCCGACGTCACCCCGGACATGACCATCGCCCGGGAGGAGATCTTCGGACCGGTCGTCTCCATCCTCCGGTACGAGGACGAGGCCGACGCCCTGGCCATCGCCAACGGCACCGAGTACGGCCTCGCCGGCGCCGTCTGGGGCGAGCCCGAGGCGGCCGTCGCCTTCGCCCGCCGCATGGACACCGGCCAGGTCGACATCAACGGCGGCCGCTTCAACCCGCTGGCCCCCTTCGGCGGTTACAAGCAGTCCGGCGTGGGCCGGGAACTCGGCGCGCACGGCCTCGCCGAGTACCTCCAGACCAAGTCCCTCCAGTTCTGACCTCCCGACCGTCCTGACTTCCGCCAGTCTTGACTCCCGACCGTCCTGCCCTCCCGACCGTCCTGGCCACCCGACAGTCCCGGCCACCCGAGCGCAGAAGGAGCAACGAGCGTGATCCGCGCCGCAGTCCTGCCCGCCGTCGGCTCTCCCCTGGAGATCACCGGCATCGAACTCCCCGAGCCCGGCCCGGGCCAGGTCCGCGTCCGGCTCGCCGCGGCCGGGGTCTGCCACTCCGACCTGTCGCTCACGAACGGCACCATGCGCGTGCCCGTTCCGGCCGTCCTCGGCCACGAGGGCGCAGGCACGGTCGTCTCCGTCGGCGACGGGGTCACCCACGTCGCCCCCGGCGACGGCGTCGTCCTCAACTGGGCGCCGTCCTGCGGCAGCTGCCACCCCTGCTCGCTCGGCGAGGTCTGGCTCTGTGCGAACGCCCTGACCGGCACGGCGAACATCCACGCCCGCACGGCGGACGGCACCGAGCTCCACCCCGGACTCAACGTCGCCGCCTTCGCCGAGGAGACGGTCGTCGCCGCGAACTGCGTCCTGCCCGTCCCCGACGGCGTGCCGCTCACCGACGCGGCGCTCCTCGGCTGCGCCGTCCTCACCGGCTGGGGCGCGGTCCACCACTCCGCCCGGGTCCGCGAGGGCGAGACCGTCGCCGTGTTCGGCGTCGGCGGAGTGGGCCTCGCCACCCTCCAGGCCGCCCGGATCGCGGGCGCGTCGACGATCGTCGCGGTCGACGTCTCCCCGGAGAAGGAGGCGCTGGCCAGGGCGGCGGGAGCCACCGAGTACGTCGTGGCCTCCGAGACCACGGCGAAGGACATCCGGAAGCTGACGGGCGGCCAGGGCGTCGACGTGGCCGTCGAGTGCGTCGGCCGCGCCGTCACCATCCGTACCGCCTGGGAGTCCACGCGGCGCGGCGGCCGCACCACGGTCGTCGGCATCGGCGGCAAGGACCAGCAGGTCACCTTCAACGCCCTGGAGATCTTCCACTGGGGCCGCACCCTGGCCGGCTGCGTCTACGGCAACTCGAACCCGGCCGAGGACCTGCCGGTCCTCGCCGAGCACATCAGGGCCGGCCGCCTCGACCTCGGCGCCCTCGTCACCGAGCGGATCACCCTCGACGGCATCCCGGGCGCCTTCGAGAACATGCTCGCCAGCAAGGGCGGCCGGGCGCTGGTGGTCTTCCCCTGACGCCCGCCCCGCGACCCTCAGGACCGGCGACCGCTGGTGGAGCTCCCGCGGGTGGGTGGGGAACGAGGGTTCCTCGACCGGGTGTCGAGCCCCCTCCCGCACGATCGGTTCGACGGAAGGTCCGGGTGTACGGAGCAGCCGGGGGCTCGCTGTGCGGAGCACGCCCCCCTTGCCGATGACCTGCGCGAGGACGAGCCGTTCATGAGTGGGCGGTCCGTCGAGCCCGGGTGCGGTCGAGGCCCGGCGGACGTCCCCCTCGTCGTAGCCGCCCCGGTCGACGGCCAGGTCGGTGGGCAGGATGCGAGAACGACGGCCAGGCATTCCGCGACAGGG
>NZ_JBHJQI010000077.1:0-37012 GCF_042262805.1 Streptomyces sp. NPDC056361 | reverse complement strand
GGCAGATGCCCGGCCCCTCTTGGCGGTGGTCCGATCGCGTTGCGCACGGGCCCTGCCCGGACGGATCCCCCCTGGTTCCGTCGGGTGTCCCCCGAGTCCGTGTGCTCCCCCGTCGACCGGACCTCCATGGTCGGCCCCGGCGACTCCCCCGATGGCGCCGCCGCGGCCGTTCTCCCCGTCGGGAATGGTCTACTTGGCCGGCTCCGAGGTGATGTGCAGGTTGTCGGTGGAGGCGCCGTCGCCGAGCACCTTGTCGGCGATGGCGTCGGCCGGCTCGGAGGTGATGTGCAGGTTCTTCGTGCCGATCTGGCCGGTCTCGGTACCCGTGATGTGCAGGTTGTCCGGCTCGGTGACCGGGTTGGTGGCGTCGATGTCGCCCATGGCGTTCCCCTCCTGATGGGTGCTGCGGGTGCTGGTGGGTGGAGCCCGTCCGGCTGTTCCCCCGTGGACGGTCGGACGGGCCCCTCGGGGTCGCTCACCCTAATGCGTGCGGGTGATGACCTCACCGGCGACCCGCCTGCCCCCCGACGCGACGGATCGTTGAGGACAACTGTGCCCGGGGGCGATAAACGAATGATGAACGCCCCTCGGGGGCCCGGGCGTCAGGCGGCGGTGGCGGGCGCGAGCAGCGCCCTGACCTCGGCCGCTTCCGGGGCCGACAACTCCTCGTAGATGTCGAGGGCTTCCTGCCAGCAGACCTGGGCGCGTCCCGACTGGCCGATGTTGTGCAGTGCCCGGCCGAGGACGGTCAGGACGTTGCCGCGCCGCCAGTCGCCGCCGATGCCCCTGAGGACCGTGAGGGCCTTCTCCGCGCCGGCGGCGGCGGCGCCGTACCGGCGAGCCGCGATGTCCACCTCGGCGATGCGGAACAACGTCATGCCCTCCCAGAGCCGCTGACGGCTGTCCACGAAGACGCAGAGCGCCTCCCGGAGCTGCTCCCCGGCGGCTGCGAGCTCTCCGCTCTCCGTGAGGGCGAGCCCGAGGGCGTAGCGACCGTTGGCCCCCTTCAGGGCGTGGCCCATCTCGTCGTACATCTCCGCCCCTTGCCGGGCCATGCGGACGGCGTCGGAGCGGCGGCCCGCCGCCAGGTGGATGCGGGACAGGTTGCAGAGCGCCGCGGCCTCGCCGGCCCGGTCCTCGGCCGCCCGGAACCCGGCGATGGCCAGGGTCAGGTGGCCGTCCGCGTCCTCGTAGCGGGCCTGGTAGTGGGCGATGGCCCCCCTGGCGTTCAGCGCCCAGCAGATGGGGAGCGGGTCCTCCACGGAACGCGCCATGTGGATGACGACGTCGGCTTCCTTGTCCGCCTGCTCGAACCGGCCCTGGTAGTGGTGGACGTACGCCAGGGTGTTGGCGGCACGGGCCTCGGCCCGTACGTCGCCCGCCACCCGAGCCGCCTCCCGCAGGACCGTCGCGACGGCCTCGTACTCCTTGGAGTTGGCGCCCGACTCCGCCAGGTCAAGGGACGCCCACAGGAGGTCCACTCCCCGGCGCAGGGTCGCCGGGGACGAGGCGGACTGGCGGACGGTGGCGAGGAGGGAGTTGGCCTCGGCGTAGAGCCAGTCCTGGGCGGCGTGGCGTTCGGTGAAGGTGAGGCCGTCGTGGGTGGTGGGTTCGAGGTGGTCGACGAGGCGGTCGCCGGGGCGTTCGATGGCGTAGACCCGGGCGGCGGTCGAGAGGTAGAAGTCGAGGAGGCGGGAGAGGGCGGCCTCCTTCTCGGAGGGGGGCTGCTCGTCGCGGTCGGCGCACGCACGCGCGTAGAGGCGGACGAGGTCGTGGTAGCGGTAGCGGCCGGGGGCGGCCGATTCGAGGAGCGACGTGTCGACGAGGGCTTCGAGGAGGTCCTCGGTGTCCCAGGCCGGGAGGTCGAGGACCGCCGCGGCCGCCGCGAGGGAGATGTCGGGTCCGTCGGCGAGGCCGAGGAGGCGGAAGGCGCGGGCCTGGGCGGGTTCGAGCTGGCCGTAGCCGAGTTCGAAGGTGGCCTTGACGGCGAGGTCGCCGGCCTGGAGCTCGTCGAGGCGGCGGCGCTCGTCGGCGAGCTTGGCGGCGAGGACGGAGACGGTCCAGGTGCGGCGGGCCGCGAGGCGTGACGCGGCGATGCGGATCGCGAGGGGGAGGAAGCCGCAGGCGGCGACGACGTCGAGCGCGGCCTCCCGCTCGGATCCGACCCGCTCCTCGCCGACGATCCTGGTGAAGAGCTGGAGCGCCTCCTCCGGGGACATCACGTCCAGGTCCACGAGGTGCGCGCCCGCCAGGTCGACCATCCGGATCCGGCTGGTGACGAGGGCCGCGCAGCCCGCGGTGCCGGGCAGCAGCGGGCGGATCTGGGCGGCGTCCCGCGCGTTGTCGAGGAGGACGAGGACCCGGCGTCCGTCGAGCGTCGAGCGGTAGAGCGCGGCCCGGTCGTCGAGGGAGTCGGGGATGGCGGAGTCGGCGGTGCCGAGGGCGCGGAGGAACGAGCCGAGGACCGTCTCGGGCGCGGCGGCGCGGTTGCCGGCGCCCTGGAGGTCGACGTACAGCTGGCCGTCGGGGAAGTGCGGGCGGGCCTCGTGGGCGACGTGCACGGCGAGCGTGGTCTTGCCGACGCCGCCGATGCCCGCGAGCGCGGAGACCGCCATGACGTGGCCCTCGGCGGTGGCGAGTCGGGCGCCGAGTTCCCGTACGAAGGAGGCGCGGCCGGTGAAGTCCGGAACCGTCGCGGGCAGTTGGGCGGGGCGGGCGACGGGTGCGGCGGCCGGGGCGGGCTCCTCGACCGGGCGGGCGAGTTCGGCGTCGGCCTGGAGGATGCGCTGCTGGAGCCGGGAGAGTTCGGGGGTGGGGTCGACGCCGAGTTCGTCGGCGAGGAGCCGGCGCGTGTCCGCGTACACGGCGAGCGCCTCGGCCTGCCGTCCGCTGCGGTAGAGGGCGAGCATGAGCAGTTCGCGGAGCCGCTCGCGCAGCGGGTGCGCGGCGGTCAGCGCGGTCAGCTCGGAGACGGCCTCCGCGTGCGCGCCGACCTCCAGGTCGATGTCCAGGCGGGTCTCCAGGAGCGTGAGCCGCCACTCCTCCAGGCGGGTCCGCTGCGTCTCGGCGTACGGCCCCGGCACGGAGGCCAGCACCTCGCCGTCCCACAGGTCGAGGGCCGCGGCCAGCCGCTCCCGGGCGCCCGCCCGGTCCCCGCCCGCCCGCAGCTTCTCCGCCTCGGCGGCCAGTTCCTGGGCGGTCGTGACGTCGAGTGCCGCGGCGGTGGTGCGGAGCGCGTATCCGCCGGACTCGCTGACCAGGACCTTCGGGTCGAGCGCCTTGCGCAGCCGGGAGGCGTACGTCCGTACCGCCGCGAGCGCCTGCGACGGCGGCTCCTCGCCCCACAGGGCGTCGATCAGCTCGTGGGCGGTGGCCGTCCGGCCGCCCCTCAGCAGGAGGGCGGCGAGCAGCGCCCGCTGCTGCGGCGACCCGGTGGGCACGGGCTCGCCGTCCCGCCACGCCCGTACGGGTCCGAGCACGCCGAAGCGGAGGAGCCCGGGGGCGCCGGAGCCCACCGCGGTGGAACCTGCGGCGGCACCGGCCACCGAGCCCGTGCCGGCCGCCGAGTCCGTCACCGCGTCCGTTCCCGTCCCGGCGCCCGTGCCCGTCACGGCGTCGTCGGCCGTCACGGTGTCCGTTCGTCCCGCGGCGGTGTCCGTTCCCGCGGCGGTGTCCGTGCCCGCGACGCCGGCCGCGCCCGTGCTCGGAGCCCGCTGCGCCGGAACTCGCGGCCCGTTCTCACGGTCCATCGCTCCCCCTGCCCTACCGCTGGTTTCGCCCAGGACAGTCTGCCTTGTCCGGAGCGGGTCCGTCAGCATCGGGTCGACCGTAGTGCGGCCGTAGTACGGCGGTGGTACGGCCTTGATACGGCTGGGGTGCGGGGGTCGTGCGCGCGTCGTGCGGCTGCCGTGCGGCTGTCGTGTGGGCGTTGTGAGGGGGCGTTCTGCGCCCCACTAGCTGACGGGTCGTCAGATCGGCGCTACCGTGAAACGCATGGAGACCTTCCCGAAGATCATCTCGGTGGACGACCACACCGTGGAGCCCCCGCACGTCTGGCGGGACCGGCTCCCGTCGCGGTACCACGACACCGGACCGAGGATCGTCCGCGCGCCGCTGAAGGAAATGACCTTCCTCGGCGGGAAGTTCGCCCCGGTCATGGGGGCGAAGGGCGACGAGGGGCCGATCGGCGACTGGTGGGTGTACGAGGACCTGCACCGGCCGCTCACCCGCCTCGACACCGCCGTCGGCTACGACCGCGACGAGATACGGCTCGAAGTCATCACGTACGAGCAGATGCGGCCCGGCTCGTACTCCGTGCCCGAGCGTCTGGCCGACATGGACGTCAACCACGTCCAGTCCGCGCTGTGCTTCCCGACGTTCCCCCGCTTCTGCGGGCAGACGTTCACCGAGGCGGGCGACCGGGAGCTCGGACTGCTCTGCGTCCGCGCGTACAACGACTGGATGGTCGAGGAGTGGTGCGGGCCGGAGGCGCGCGGCCGGCTCATCCCGCTCACGCTCATCCCGCTCTGGGACCCCGAGCTCGCCGCCGCCGAGGTGCGGCGCAACGCGGCGCGCGGGGTGCGGGCGGTGGCGTTCTCCGAGATCCCGCCGCACCTCGGGCTCCCCTCGGTCCACACGGACCACTGGGACCCGTTCTTCCGGGCGTGCGACGAGACCGGCACGGTCATCGCCATGCACATCGGCTCGTCGAGCCGGATGCCGTCCACCTCGGCGGACGCGCCGCCGGCCGTCGGCTCCACGATCACCTTCGCGAACTGCTGCTTCTCGATGGTCGACTGGCTGATGAGCGGCAAGTTCGAGCGCTTCCCGAACCTCCGGATCATGTACGCGGAGGGGCAGATCGGGTGGATCCCGTACATCCTGGAGCGCGCCGACGTCGTCTGGGAGGAGAACCGCGGCTGGGGCGGGGTCGCCGAGAAGGTGCTGCGCCCGCCGTCCGAGCTCTTCGCGGGCCACGTCTTCGGCTGCTTCTTCGACGACGCCTTCGGGCTGCGCAACCTCGACGCCATCGGCGCGGGCAACGTCCTGTACGAGACCGACTACCCGCACTCCGACTCCACCTGGCCCAAGTCCCGCGAGGTCGGCGAGGCCCAGATGGGGCACCTGGCCCCCGACGTCGTCGAGCGGATCGTGCGCGGCAACGCGATCGACCTGCTCGGACTGGCGCCGGACGGTCTCTGGCGTCCGTAACCCTTGTCTGATGAGCCGTCAGGTACGAGCATGACCCTCGTCCGCTCACACCTGACGGTACGTCAGATCAAGGGGGTTCCCATGGTCGTCTACGGGATGCAGCTGCCCGTCCAGTCGCAGTCCGGCCTCTACGCCGAACCGTGGGAGGCGGCCGCCGGCCCGGCGGACCTCCTCGCCGTGGCCCGCGCCGCCGAGGCGCACGGGTTCGACTACCTCGCGAGCTGCGACCACGTGGCCATCCCCCGGCGGCTGGCCGGGGCGATGAGCACCGTCTGGTACGACCCGGTGGCCACGCTGTCCTTCCTGGCGGCCGCCACCGAGCGGGTCCGGCTCCTCGCGCACGTGGCCGTCGTCGGACTGCGGCATCCGCTCGTCACGGCCAAGGCGTACGCGACGGTCGACCACCTCTCCGGCGGGCGGCTGGTCCTCGGGGTCGGCGCCGGGCACGTGCAGGAGGAGTTCGAGGCGCTCGGAGTGGACTTCGCGCGCCGGGGAGCCGTGCTCGACGAGACCCTCGACGCGCTGAGGGCGGCCCTGGGACCGGAGGAGTACCCCGAGCACCTGGGGGAGCGGTTCGCGTTCAAGGACCTCGGCCAGCTGCCCCGGCCCGCACAGGAGCGGGTCCCGCTCTGGGTGGGCGGGTCCTCGCCGGCCGCCGTGCGCCGGGCCGCGCTCAAGGGCGACGGCTGGCTGCCGCAGGGCGACCCGCGCGACAAGCTCGCCGGGCAGATCGCCCGACTGCGCGCGATCCGCGCCGAGGCGGGGATCGAGGAGCCGATCACGGTCGGCGCGATCACCGAGGCCCTGTACGTCGGCACGCCCGGCTGGGAGGTCGGCCGGCGGACCCTGAGCGGCCGGCCCGAGGAGCTCGCCGCCTCCCTGCGGGCGTACGGGGAGATGGGCGTCCACCAGATCCAGGTGCGGTTCCGGTCCCGGAGCCGCACCGAACTCATCGACCAGATGGCGGCCTTCGGCACGGAGGTCGCACCCCACCTGAACTGAGGAGCGTGGCAGGCATGGGCAAGCTCGACGGGCGGGTCGTCCTCGTCACCGGAGCGGCACGCGGGCAGGGCGAGCAGGAGGCGCGGCTCTTCGCCGCCGAGGGGGCGAAGGTCGTCCTCGGGGACGTCCTCGACGACGCCGGCGAGGCGCTGGCCAAGGAGCTGGGGGAGGAGCGGGCGGCCTTCGTCCACCTGGACGTGACCAGCGAGGAGGAGTGGGCGGCCGCCGTGGCCGTCGCCAAGGCCCGGTTCGGGAGGATCGACGGGCTCGTGAACAACGCCGGCATCCTCCGCTTCAACGAACTGCTCTCCACTCCCCTGGAGGAGTTCCAGGCGATCGTGTCGGTCAACCAGACCGGCTGCTTCCTCGGCATCCGCACGGTCGCGCCCGAGATCGCGGCGGCCGGCGGCGGCACCATCGTGAACACGGCCTCGTACACGGGGCTCACCGGCATGGCCGGGGTCGGGGCGTACGCGGCCTCCAAGCACGCCGTCCTCGGGCTCACCCGCGTCGCGGCCCTGGAACTCGCCGCGAAGGGAATCCGGGTGAACGCGGTCTGCCCGGGCGCCATCGACACCCCGATGAGCAACCCGGAGGGCGTGGACCCGGCGGCCACGGCCGAGCTCTACCGCAAGCTCGTCCCGCTCGGGCGGATCGGCCGCCCGGACGAGGTGGCGGCCCTGGCGCTCTTCCTGACCGGGGACGACTCGGCGTACATCACCGGGCAGCCGTTCGTGATCGACGGCGGCTGGCTGGCGGGCGTGAGCCTGTTCTGACTAGGCGTCAGGTATTGCGTCGCCGGGTATTGACCGCGCTCGCCCCGCGGTGCGACAGTCGGGCACATCACAGATCTGACGGATCGTCAGAAACAAGAGGACGGTGAACCCCCTTGGAATTCGGGATCTTCGTACAGGGATACGTCGGCAAGCGCGCCGAGACCGATCCCGAAGCCGAGCACAAGGCCCTCATGGAGGAGACCGAGTACGTCATCCAGGCGGACAAGTCCGGGTTCAAGTACGCCTGGGCCTCCGAGCACCACTTCCTGGAGGAGTACTCCCACCTCTCCGCCAACGACGTCTACCTCGGCTACCTCGCCCACGCCACCGAGCGCATCCACCTCGGCTCCGGCATCTTCAACCCCCTCGCCCCGGTCAACCACCCGGTCAAGGTCGCCGAGAAGGTCGCCATGCTCGACCACCTCTCCGCCGGCCGCTTCGAGTTCGGCTCCGGGCGCGGCGCGGGCTCCCACGAGATCCTCGGATTCATGCCGGGCATCACCGACATGAACCACACCAAGGAACTCTGGGAAGAGACCATCGCCGAGTTCCCCAAGATGTGGCTCCAGGACGAGTACGCCGGCTTCCAGGGCAAGCACTGGTCACTCCCGCCCCGCAAGGTCCTCCCCAAGCCGTACGGCAAGTCCCACCCCGCCATGTGGTACGCCGCCGGATCCCCCTCCTCGTACGCCATGGCCGCCAAGAAGGGCCTCGGCGTCCTCGGCTTCAGCGTCCAGAAGGTCTCCGACATGGAGTGGGTCGTCGAGTCCTACAAGACGGCGATCAAGGAAGCCAAGGCCATCGGCGACTTCGTCAACGACAACGTCATGGTGACGTCCACGGCCATCTGCGCCGAGACCCACGACAAGGCCGTCGAGATCGCCGTCGGCGGCGGACTCAACTACCTCCAGTCCCTCCTCTTCCGCTACCACGACACCTTCCCCCGGCCCGAAGGCGTCCCCGAGTGGCCCGAGCTCCTCCCCGAGTACTCCGCCGAGATCATCGAACTCCTCATCCAGGAAGAGCTCATGATCTGCGGCGACCCCTCCGAAGTCCTCGCCCAGTGCAAGCGCTGGGAGCAGGCCGGGGCCGACCAGCTCTCCTTCGGCCTCCCCATCGGCATCTCCTACGAGGACACCATGAACTCCATCAAACTCATCGGCGAACACGTCATCCCCAAGATCGACACCGACCCCATCCACCGCACCACCCGCTTCCGCCAATCCACCACCTGACCCCCCACCCCGGGCCGCCCCCGCACCCAGTGCCGCGGCCCCGCACCCCCGGGGGCTGCACCCGCACCCACGGGAGGCTGCACCCGCACCTCTACGGCCCGGGCCCGCACCCGCCGGGGCTGCCCCCGCACCCGCCTGCGCCCGTCGCCCACCGCCGTGTGGGCAATCGTCCCTCCCCCAGACTTCGTCCGGGGGTACCCCCAGGGCGGGACGGGTGGGCACACGGGACGGCGCCCTTGGCGGCGCCTCCGCCCCCTGCGCCTACCCGCACCCATAGCGCGACGCGCATCCGGTGCGGGTTCAGGCGCGGATGCCTAGGCCCGGCAAGGGGCGCCGTCCGTTGTGCCCACCCGTTCCGCCCCTGGCGGACGATTGCCCACAACGGGCGGGGCGTCGTCCGTTGTGTCCACCCGTTCCGCCCTGGGGGTCCCCCCGGACGAAGTCTGGGGGAGGAACGATTGCCCACAACGGGGTGGGCCCGGCCGGGCTTGTGCCCGCAACGGGCGGAGCTGGGCCGGCCGTTGGGGTCCGCGACGGGGTGGCGGCCCGATGGGGGCGGCCCGGATGGGGGGGATGGAGCGCGGGGCGGTGTCTTCCCGGATCGCCGCTGCCGCAGAGGCCCCGGCCGGAGGCCCCCCGCGGCGGCCTCCGGTCCGGGGCGCACGTACGTCCGCGTCCGACGCGAGGAGAGGGACCGTCATGCTGGACCACTTGATCAAGGGCGCCACCGTCGTCGACGGCACGGGCGGCCCGGCCTTCGTCGCCGACGTGGGGATAAGGGACGGGCGCATCACGTTCGCGGAGGCGGGCGCGGGCGCGGAGGCCCGGACGAGTGAGGACGCCACGGGCCTGGTGCTGGCGCCGGGCTTCGTCGATCCGCACACGCACTACGACGCCCAGCTGTTCTGGGACCCGTACGCGACGCCGTCGATGAACCACGGGGTGACGACGGTGGCGGGCGGGAACTGCGGGTTCACGCTGGCGCCGCTGCACCCGGACCGGCCGGAGGACGCCGATTACACGCGCAGGATGATGTCGAAGGTCGAGGGGATGGCCCTCAAGGCGCTGGAGGACGGCGTCGACTGGAGTTGGTCGTCGTTCGCCGAGTACCTGGACGCGCTCGACGGGCGGATCGCCGTCAACGCGGGCTTCATGGTGGGGCACTGCGCGCTGCGCCGGTACGTGATGGGCGCGGACGCCGTCGGCGGGCAGCCGACCGCCGAGCAGCTGGGGCAGATGGTGGCCCTGCTCAAGGAGGCCATGGAGGCGGGGGCGTGGGGGCTGTCCACCACGCAGTCCTCGACGCACTCGGACGGCGCCGGCGCGCCCGTCGCGTCCCGTCATGCCACGCCCGCGGAGCTGATCGCGCTGTCGAGGGCGGTGGGCGAGCACGAGGGCACGCAGTTGGAGGCGATCCTCGCGGGGTGTCTCGACCAGTTCTCGGACGAGGAGATCGAGCTGTTCGTCGAGATGACCGCCGCCGCGGGGCGGCCGCTCAACTGGAACGTGCTGACGATCGACGCGGCCGTGCCCGAGCGGGTCCCGCGCCAGCTGACGGCCTCGGAGCGGGCCCGCAAGTCGGGTGGCCGGATCGTGGCGCTGACGATGCCGATCCTCACGCCCATGAACATGTCGCTCGGCACGTTCTGCGCGCTCAACCTGATCCCGGGCTGGGGCGAGATCCTCGCCCTCCCCGTCCCCGAGCGGATCGCGAAGCTCCGTGACCCGGAGGTGCGGGCGGGGATGCTGCGGCGCGCGGACTCGAAGGAGGCGGGCGTCTTCCGGCGGCTGGCGCACTTCGACCGGTACGTCATCGGGGACACGTACAGCAGGGAGAACGAGGGGCTGACCGGCCGGGTGGTGCGGGACATCGCCGCCGAGCGCGGGCAGGACGCGTTCCAGTGCCTGGTCGAGATCTGCGCCAACGACGACCTGAGGACCGTGCTGTGGCCGATGCCCAGCGACAACGACCCGGCGTCGTGGGCGCTGCGCCGGGAGACGTGGGAGCACGAGGACGTGATGCTCGGCGGTTCGGACGCCGGCGCGCACCTGGACCGGATGTGCGGGGCGCCGTACACGACCCGTTTCCTCGGGGACTGTCTGCGCGGCCGGAAGCTGGTGCCGTTGGAGCGGGCGGTGAAGATGCTCAGCGACGATCCGGCCCGGCTGTTCGGTCTGCGGGAGCGGGGCCGTATAGCGGAGGGCTTCCACGCCGACCTGGTCCTCTTCGATCCGGAGCGGATCGACGCGGGCCCGGCGACGCTCGTGCACGACCTGCCGGGGGACAGCCCGCGGCTCGACTCGCGCGCGGTCGGCATCGTGTCGGTGCGGGTCAACGGCGTGGAGACCGTGCGGGACGACGAGGTGACCGGCGCGATCCCCGGGCGCGTGCTGCGCTCGGGCCGTGACACGAGGACGGTGAGCACCAGGTGAGGACCGAGAAGCTCTTCATCGGCGGCGAGTGGGTCGAGCCCGACGGCGGCCACTACGAGGTGGTCGACCCGGCCTCGGAGGAGGTCGTCGGCCTGGCGCCGGAGGCGAGCCGGCGGCAGGTGTACGAGGCGGCCGCCGCGGCCCGTGAGGCCTTCGCGTCCTGGTCCCGGACGAAGCCGGAGGAGCGGGCGGCGATCCTCGACCGGGCCGCGGACCTGATGGCGAGGGACGCCGAAGCGAACACGCTCCTCGCGCGGGCCGAGACCGGCGCCACCACCGGGACCGCGCGCGGGATGCAGGTCGCGGTCGGGTCCTCCCGCTTCCGGCGGTACGCGCGGGGCGCGATGGAGCCGGTCGAGCAGGCGCTGCCGCCGCAGGTCAACGAGGCCGGGCCGATGGGGAGGGCCGGGGTGTTCGGGGCGGTGGCGGTACGGCGCCCGGTCGGCGTGGTCACCTGCATCACCTCGTACAACAACCCCTGGGCCAATCCGGCCGGCAAGATCGCCCCGGCGCTCGCGATGGGCAACACGGTCCTCGTGAAGCCGGCCCCGCAGGACCCGCTCTCCGTGTACGCGATGACCCGGGCCTTGGCGGAGGCCGGGGTCCCGGCGGGGGTCGTGAACGTCGTCACGGGCTCGGCGCAGGCGGTGGGCGAGGCGGCCGTCGACTCCCCGGACGTCGACATGGTGTCGTTCACCGGTTCCACGGCCGTCGGGCAGGCGATCGGCGAGGTCTGCGGCCGCTCGCTCAAGCGGCAGCTGATGGAGCTGGGCGGGAAGGGCGCCGCGCTCGTCTTCGACGACGCCGACCTGGACGCGGCGGTGATGGGCATCGGGACGACGTTCTCCTTCTACAGCGGGCAGATCTGCACGGCTCCGACGCGGGTGCTCGCGCAGCGCGGGATCTACGAGCGGCTGATCGAGAAGCTGACCGGCTATCTGGCCTTCATGAAGGTGGGGGACCCGGCGGCGCAGGGCACGGTCGTCGGCCCGGTGATCTCGGCCGCCCACCGCGACCGGGTGGAGTCGTACGTCGAGCTGGGGCGGAAGGAGGGGGCCCGGGTCGTCGTCGGCGGAGAGCGTCCCGACTTCGCCCGGGGCTTCTACGTGGCCCCGACGCTCCTCGCGGACTGCACGAACGAGATGCGGGTGGTGCGGGAGGAGATCTTCGGCCCGGTCGTCGTGGTCGTCCCCTTCGACGACGAGGAGGAGGGGATCGCGCTGGCCAACGACAGCGACTACGGCCTGATCGACTACGTGTGGTCCGGCGACGTCGCCCGCGCTTTCCGCATCGCGGCCCTGCTGCGGGCCGGCGGGGTGGGCGTGAACACGATCGGACGGAACATGGAGGCGCCGTTCGGAGGGTTCAAGAAGAGCGGTGTCGGGCGGGACGTGGGCTCGTACGCCCTGCACGCGTACAGCGAGCTGCAGGCGGTCGTCTGGCCGGGGTGAGAAGCCTCTCGAAAGTTCCACGGGAAAATTTCAAACCGGACATTCGGGGCATGACTACGGTTCCCGCATATCGGACACCCGGCGACGGACCTACCAGTTGGTCGGTCCGTCGCGGTGGTCGATCTTTCAATCATTGGTGATGGTCCGCTTCAACCCGTCCAATGCAAGGCGATGATCGATCAAATGAGCGGACTCCGATCTTCCGGATGTGGAAACCGCAGCATTTAACGTCGAGTTCATGACTCAGGTGGATGACCGGCCCCGGGCCGGGGACACGGTAAGGGGCGTCGACGTCCCGGGCGGCACCCCCGCTGTGCGCACCAAGGGCCTCGGCGGGAACTCCGTCGGCCTCCTCGGCAGCGCCGTCATCGGCATCTCGACCGTCGCCCCCGTGTACTGCCTGACCTCGACCCTCGGCTCCACGGCCGGCGAGGTCGGCCTGCAGATGCCCGCCATCTTCCTCGCGGGCTTCCTCCCGATGCTCCTCGTCGCCTTCGCGTACCGGGAGCTCAACAAGGTCATGCCCGACTGCGGCACCTCGTTCACCTGGACCGTGAAGGCCTTCGGGCCCAAGATCGGCTGGATGTGCGGCTGGGGCCTGGTCATCGCGACGATCATCGTGCTGTCCAACCTGGCCGGCGTCGCGACCTCCTACTTCTGGCTCCTCGCGGGCGAGATCACCGGCAGCGACTCCGTCGCCGCCCTGGACGACAACAAGGCCGTCCACATCCTCACCTGCCTGGCGCTCATCGCCATCGCCACCGCGATCAGCTACCGCGGCATGACCGCCACCAAGGGCCTCCAGTACACCCTCGTCGGCCTCCAGCTCGTCGTCCTCGCGCTGTTCGTGGTGATGGCCCTGTCGAAGGCCGGCTCCTTCGAGACCTCGGTCGACTTCTCCTGGTCCTGGATGAACCCCTTCGCGGTGCAGTCCTTCGCGGCCTTCACCGCCGGACTCTCGCTGTCGATCTTCATGTACTGGGGCTGGGACGCCTGCATGGCGTCCAACGAGGAGACCACCGGCAGCGCGAAGACCCCCGGCCGCGCCGCGCTCATCGCGATGGTCGTCCTGGTCGGCTCGTACCTCGCCACCGGCATCGCCGCCCAGATGGTCGTCGGCTCCGGCGACCAGGGCCTCGGCCTCGCCAACCCGAAGACCTCCGACAACGTCTTCGCCGCCCTCGCGGGCCCCGTCATGGGCCCCACGCTCGGCATCCTGCTCTTCGTCGCCGTCCTCGCCTCGGCGGCCGCGAGCCTCCAGACGACCTTCATCCCGGTCGCCCGCACGGTGCTCGCGATGTCCACGTACGAGGCGCTGCCCAAGTCCTTCACCAAGGTCCACCCGGTCTTCAAGACCCCCGGCAAGGCCACCGTCGTCGCCGGCGTCGCCACCGGCGCCTTCTACACCGTGATGACCCTGGTCAGCGAGCACGTCCTGGTCGACACCATCTACGCGCTCGGCCTGATGATCTGCTTCTACTACGCCCTGACGGCCTTCGCCTGCGTCTGGTACTTCCGCGGCGAGCTCTTCCGCTCGGCCCGCGACCTCGCCTTCAAGGGCGTCCTTCCGGCGCTCGGCGGCCTCATGCTCACCGCCGTCTTCGGCAAGACGCTGTACGACATGTGGGACCCGGCCTACGGCTCCGGCTCCTCCGTCCTCGGCGTCGGCTCGGTCTTCGTGATCGCCGTCGGCCTGCTGCTCCTCGGCGTCGTGATCATGCTGGTCATGCAGCGCCGGAGCCCGGCCTTCTTCCGCGGCGAGGTCCTGACGAAGGAGACCCCGTCGCTGGTCGTCGCCGACTGACGGCGCACCACTGACTTCCGAGTCACCCGAAAACGCGAAGGCGGCGGGCCCGTGGGGGGTCCCGTCGCCTTCGTTCGTTTCTCGCGCAGCGCTGTTTCTGTTGCCGCGGCTGTCGCTGCCGTTGTCGCCGCCGCTATGGCTGCCGCTCAGTGGTGACCGGGAAGCAGCCGTTCCACCGCCGCGTTGGCGGGCGGGAGGTCCGGGGTGCCGGCCGGCTTCGCCTTGGGGGTCAGGACGCCGCTGAGCGGGACGACGGACGGCAGGTTCATCCCGCCGGTGTCGGCGGCGGCGGTACCGGCGGCGGAGACGGCGCCCGCCGCGGCGAGACAGGACAGGGCGGCTGCGGTGAGGATCCTCTTCATGCCCGCACCAACGCGGACGCCCTGGATCCGGTTACTGTCGCGGCGCGACCTACCAGGACTGGCCGGCCGGCTGCTTGGTCGTCGCGTTGAGCCGGTTGAAGAGGTTCGTGACCCCGAGCCACGCCACGATCTGGGCGAGCTGCTGCTCGTTGTAGTGGCGCGCGGCCTCCTCCCACACCGCGTCCGGCACGGCGTCCGGACGGTCCGCGAGCCGCGTCGCGTGCTCGGCGAGGGCCAGGGCCGCCCGCTCCGCGTCGGTGAAGTACGGGGTCTCCCGCCAGGCCGCCACGGCGTGCAGCCGCTCGTCGGTCTCGCCGTCCTTCTGCGCCTTCTGCGCTCCGCCGACCACGCAGAACCCGCAGTTGTTGATCTGGCTGGCCCGCAGGTGGATCAGGTCCAGCGTGCTGGAGGGGACGTCGCTGCCCGACTGGACGGCCTTGATCAGCTGGAAGATCGCGGGGCCGACGTCGGACAGGACGACGGCGGGGTTCGGCATACGAGCGGCCATGGTGAGCTCCTTGGAATGTGTACGGGTACGGGTACGGCTGAGGGGTACGGAGTGCGGGGAAGCGGCGCCGGGGTGGCCGGGTGCCGGTTACGGGGCCACGGGGACCACGCCGGCCGGCTGCCGGACGGTGACGTTGAGCCGGTTGAAGAGGTTGGTGACGCCGACGGTCAGCACGATCGAGGCGAGCTGCTTCTCGTCGAAGTGGTCGGCGGCCTCGTCCCAGACCTCGTCCGGCACGGCGTCCGAGGCGTCGGCGAGCCGGGTCGCGGCCTCGGCGAGCGCGAGGGCCGCGCGCTCCTCGTCGGAGAAGAACGGCGCCTCGCGCCAGGCGGCGACGGCGAACAGCTTCTCGTCGCTGACGCCGGCCTTCTTCGCGCTCTTCGCGCCGAAGTCGACGCAGAAGCCGCAGTTGTTGATCTGGCTGGCCCGCAGGTGCACGAGCTCGAGGATGGACTCGTCGACCCCGCCCTGCCGGGAGGCCTTCACCAGGTTCATGATCGCCGGAGCGGCGTCGGCCAGGACGTAGGCGGGGTTCGTCATGCGGGCCTTGGGCTCGTGCAGCGCCATGGTGATCGCTCCTCAGCGTCTCTCGTTCGTCGCTTTCACTGCACTGACGGAGCGCGCGAGGAGGATGTGACAGCTCGGGAGAACTTTTTCCGAAGAAATTTTTCGCGGACCGGTCACAAAGCGCTGACCTGCGATGACGCCTCCGAGGTCGTCTCCGGATTCGCCGTGGAGCCCGCCTCCGAGCCCGCGTCCGAGCCCGCCTCCGAGCCCGCGTCGGCGCCCGCATCGGCGCCCGCTTCCGTCTCCGCCTCCGCGATGAGGGCGGTGGCGATCGTGCGGAAGCCCAGCCGGCCGTAGATCCGGGCCACGTCCGCGTCCGAGGCCGACAGGAACACGAGGTCCGTGCCCTGGGCGCGGGCGTCCGCGACGAGGGCGGCCGTGACCGCGAGGGCGAGGCCGCGCCGCTGCGCCGCCGGGACGGTGCCGACGCCGACGACCTCGGAGACCGGGCCGACGGGCTGGTGCTGGCCGGCCGAGAGGGCGTGGCCCGAGGAGTCGAGGGCCGCGGCGAGCCGGGTGAGCCCGGCCGTGATCCGGTGGGCGACCCGGTCGGCGGCGCCGGGCATCGGCGGCATGCCGAAGGCCGCGAACGGGGCGGCGACGGCCGTCTCCAGGGCGGTGTCGTCCGCGCCGACCATCCGTACGGTCACGCCCTCGGGCGCCGGCACGTCGAGCCCGTCGCCCTCCAGGACCATCAGCGGGTGCTCGTGCACGGTGAGCCCGGTCGCCTCGACGGCGGCCCGCAGCCCCGGCGTCGTCTCCGCCACCCACTCGAACGCCTCGGGCACCCCCAGCTCCCGCTGCCGCGCCCGTACGGCCTCCACCGCCTCGACGGCCACCTCGCCCTCGTGCCCGAGCGTCGGGCGCGCGTAGTAGGGCCACCCGTCGCCCGCCTGGACGAAGAGGGTGAGCGGCCCGAAGTCCTCGGCGCGGGAGGAGGGGCGGGTGACGGCGTCGTAGTACGCCTCGATTCGCTTCAGCACCCGGTCACGGTAGGGGGCGACGGCGGAACGCGCAGGCGGATTTCGGGTGGACCGGCGGGAACCGAGCGATGGCATGATCCCGTCACGTAGTGCAGGGGGACAGAGGGGGAGCCATGAGCCGTACGACGCACACCTGCCCGGGCTGCGACCGCGAGGACCTGGTGCAGGCCGTGCCCGCCGTGTACCTCGCGGGCCGGAACGCCGTCACCAGCCGGGAACGCGACAGCGACGGCGACATGCGGACCGTGACGCGGACGGTGAGCACCGGCCTCTCCGACGCCCTCGCGCCGGTGCCCAAGCCGCCGATGTACACGATCGGCTGCCTCGGCCTCTTCGCCACGGTCGTCGCCGTCGGCACCTTCGTCGGCGGGGCCCTCGCCGGCAAGTGGTTCGCGGACGAGCCCGCGAGCGAGCCCTCAGGACTCCCCGACTGGCAGCTGCTGCCGCCGACCGCGTCCGCCGAACCCCCGCCGTCGTACGCGTTCCTCGGCTGGATCTCGGCGTTCGCCCTGGTCGCAGCCGTCCTCGTGTTCGTCGTGATGGCACGGCGCCGGTCCGCGTTCGCCCGGATCACCCGCCGCCGCCACCACGCCGAGGAACTCTGGTCGCGCGGCTGGTACTGCCACCGCTGCGGCACCGTCCACTTCGAGGGCGTCCCCGGCGAGGACCGCACCCCGCTCACCCTCCAGCGCTTCCGCGAGAAGGTCTGGGAACACGGCGGCTACGGCGACCTCGCGGGGCACCAGCGCGCCGTCGACCCGGCCCGTCCGTGACGTTCGGCGTCGACCCGGGTCCGTCCGCGACGTTCAGCGTCGACCCGGGTCCGTCCGCGACGCCCGGCGTCGACCCGGCCCGCCCGTGACGTTCGGCGTCGCCCGGGCCCGCCCGTGACGCCCGGCACGTCACGGCCCTCGGGGCGACCGGCACCTCGTGGTCCTCGGGACGACGGCACGTCGTGGCCCTCGGAATTCGCGGCCCCACGCCCTACCGTGCGGCTATGCGGATCTCGACCACGATCTTCCTGACCGACGAGACCATCACCCCGGTACGGCTGGCGCGCGAGCTCGAAGAGCGCGGGTTCGCCGGGCTCTACCTGCCCGAGCACACCCACATCCCGGTCGAACGGGCCACGCCCTACCCGGCGGGCGGCGAACTTCCCCGGGAGTACGCCCGCCTGCTCGACCCGTACGTGGCGCTCGGCCAGGCCGCCGCCGTCACCGAACGGCTCGGCCTCGGCACCGGCGTCACGCTGCTCGCCGAGCACGACCCGATCGCCCTCGCCAAGCAGATCGCCACCCTCGACCACCTCTCCGGCGGACGCTTCACCCTCGGCCTCGGCTACGGCTGGAACCGGGAGGAGGCGGCCGACCACGGCGTCGACTGGTCCACCCGCCGGGGCCTCACCCACGACCGGCTGAACCTCATGCGGGCCCTGTGGGCGCCGGTACCCACGGCGTACGAGGCCGCGTCCGGCGACTCCGTACGCGCGTCGGAGGCCTGGCCCAAGCCGGCCGGCGGCGCGCCCCGCATCCTCCTGGGCGGCGCGGCGGGCCCCAGACTCTTCGCCCGGATCGCCGAGAGCGCGGACGGCTGGATGCCGATCGGCGGCCGGGGCCTGACGGAGTCCCTCCCGGTGCTGCGCGCGGCCTGGGAGGCGGCGGGCCGTGACCCGAAGTCCCTCCGGCTCGTCCCGTACGCCGTCCTCCCCAACCCGGGCAAACTCGACCACTACGCCGAACTCGGCTGCGAGGAGGTCGTCCTCCAGCTGCCGCCGGGGGACGAACCCGAGGTCCTGCGCACCCTCGACGCGTACGCCCGGTACCTCTGATGGGGCGGGGAGGGGCGGCCGACGAGGCAGGAGAGCGACCCGCCTCCTGGGAAGACTCGAACATCCACCGCCCCACCCGCTCGTATGCTCGGTTCATGACTGATCACCAGGCAGCCCGCCCCACCGAGAACGCCATGCGACGCGCCCTCAAGCGGGCCAGGGACGGGGTCGCGCTCGACGTGACCGAGGCCGCCGTGCTGCTGCGGGCACGCGGCGACGACCTGACGGACCTGGTGGCCTCGGCGGGACGGGTGCGCGACGCCGGCCTGGAGGCGGCCGGGCGTCCCGGAGTCATCACGTACTCGAAGAGCGTGTTCATACCCCTCACCCGGCTCTGCCGGGACAAGTGCCACTACTGCACCTTCGTGACCGTCCCCGGGAAGCTCCGCCGGGACGGCCACGGGATGTTCATGTCGCCGGACGAGGTCCTCGACATCGCCCGCCGCGGGGCGGAACTCGGCTGCAAGGAAGCCCTGATCACCCTCGGCGACAAGCCCGAGGACCGCTGGCCCGAGGCCCGCGAGTGGCTCGACGCGCACGGGTACGACGACACCATCGCGTACGTGCGCGCCATGGCCATCCGCATCCTGGAGGAGACGGGGCTGCTGCCCCACCTCAACCCCGGCGTGCTGTCCTGGACCGACTTCCAGCGCCTCAAGCCGGTCGCGCCGTCCATGGGCATGATGCTGGAGACGACCGCGACCCGGCTGTGGTCGGAGCCCGGCGGCCCCCACTACGGGTCCCCCGACAAGGAGCCGGCGGTGCGCCTGCGGGTCCTGGAGGACGCCGGCCGGTCCTCCGTCCCCTTCACCTCGGGGCTGCTGCTCGGCATCGGGGAGACCCTGGAGGAGCGGGCCGAGTCGCTGTTCGCGCTGCGGCGCGTGGCCCGTGCGTACCACTCGATCCAGGAACTGATCATCCAGAACTTCCGCGCCAAGCCGGACACGGCGATGCGCGGCATGCCCGACGCCGAACTCGACGACCTGGTCGCCACCGTCGCCGTCGCCCGGCTCATCATGGGGCCCTCCGCCTGCCTCCAGGCCCCGCCGAACCTCGTCGACTCCGAGTACGAGCGGCTCATCACCGCCGGCATCGACGACTGGGGCGGCGTCTCGCCGCTCACCATCGACCACGTCAACCCCGAGCGCCCCTGGCCCAGGATCGAGGAGCTCGCCGCCCGGTCCGCCGACGCCGGCTTCGAACTGCGCGAACGGCTCTGCGTCTACCCCGAGTTCGTCACCCGGGGTGAACCCTGGCTCGACCCCCGGCTCCTCCCGCACGTACGGGCCCTCGCCGACCCCGAGACCGGACTCGCGAACCCCGAGGCGCCCGTGCGCGGCCTGCCCTGGCAGGAGCCCGACGAGGCGTTCACCGCCGTCGGCCGCACCGACCTGCACCGCACCATCGACACCACCGGCCGCACCCACGACCGCCGCGACGACTTCGACGAGGTCTACGGCGACTGGGAGTCGCTGCGCGAGGCCGCCGCACCCGGCATGGTCCCCGAACGGGTCGACGCCGACGTCCGCGAGGCCCTCGCCGTCGCCGCCGACGACCCGACGAAGCTCACCGACGCCCAGGCACTCGCCCTGCTGCACGCCGACGGGCCCGCACTCGACGCGCTCTGCGCGGTCGCGGACGACGTACGGAAGTCGGTCTCCGGCGACGACGTGACGTACATCGTCACCCGGAACATCAACTTCACCAACGTCTGCTACACCGGCTGCCGCTTCTGCGCCTTCGCCCAGCGGCGCACCGACGCCGACGCCTACACCCTCTCCCTCGACCAGGTCGCCGACCGCGCCGAACAGGCCTGGGACGTCGGCGCCGTCGAGGTCTGCATGCAGGGCGGCATCCACCCCGACCTCCCCGGCACCGCCTACTTCGACATCGCGCGCGCGGTGAAGAAGCGCGTCCCCGGCATGCACGTCCACGCCTTCTCCCCGATGGAGGTCGTCAACGGCGCCACCCGCACCGGCCTCTCCATCCGCGAATGGCTCACGGCCGCCAAGGAGGCCGGACTCGACTCCATCCCCGGCACCGCCGCCGAGATCCTCGACGACGAGGTCCGCTGGGTCCTCACCAAGGGCAAGCTCCCCACCGCCACCTGGATCGAGGTCATCACCACCGCCCACGAACTGGGCATCCGCTCCTCCTCCACCATGATGTACGGCCACGTCGACCAGCCCCGCCACTGGCTCGGCCACTTCCGCACCCTCTCCCGCATCCAGCAGGAGACCGGCGGCTTCACCGAGTTCGTGACGCTCCCCTTCATCCACACCAACGCCCCCGTCTACCTCGCCGGCATCGCCCGTCCCGGCCCCACCACCCGCGACAACCGCGCCGTCATCGCCATGGCCCGCCTCCTCCTCCACCCCCACATCCCCAACATCCAGACCAGCTGGGTCAAGCTCGGCACCGACGGCGCCGCCGAGATGCTCCGCTCCGGCGCGAACGACCTCGGCGGGACCCTCATGGAAGAGACCATCTCCCGCATGGCCGGCTCCAGTTACGGTTCCTACCGCTCCATCCGCGACCTCGAGGCCATCGCCGCCGCCGCCGGTCGCCCCGCCAAGCCCCGCACCACCCTCTACGGCACCGTCCCCCCCGAACGCCAACACACCGCCCGAGCCTCCGACGGCCACCTCCCCGAACTCCTCCCCCTCATCCAGGACTAACCCCCGAGTCCCCGCCCCCACCCCGTTGTGGGCAGTCGTTCCTCCCCCAGACTTCGTCCGGGGGCCCCAGGGCGGAACGGGTGGGCACAACGGACGACGCCCCGCCCGTTGTGGGCAATCGTCCGCCAGGGGCGGAACGGGTGGGCACAACGGACGGCGCCCCGTGCCGGGCCTAGGCTTCCGTGCCTGAACCCGCACCGCGTGCGCGTCGCGCTATGGGTGCGGGTAGGTGCAGGGGGCGGGGGCGCCGTCGAGGGCGCCGTCCCGTGTGCCCACCCGTCCCGCCCTGGGGGTACCCCCGGACGAAGTCTGGGGGAGGGACGATTGCCCACACGGCGGGTGCCGAGGGTGGCGGCGGGTGCGGGTGCAGCCCGCACCGGCGACGGCGGCGCCCCCGCCAAGGGGGAAGGTGGTCAAAAGGGGTCTGAAGGGCGTCCGATCACATAAGGTTCCGGCCCGGAATCGTGCGTACCCGGTCGATTACAGTGCGGCAAAGGAACTTGGCCAGCGAACCGCCGACCGGGGGAGGGCACGCGTGGCGACGACAGCCGCAGCCGTGTGGGGCCGTGCAGAGCAGCAGGACTTCCGTTCCCGGGTGAGGGGCTGTCTGCTGGGCGGGGCGGTGGGCGACGCACTGGGGGCGGGGACCGGGGAGACCCCCGGACCTGACGGACTCGCGAGGGCGGCGGCCGAGCAGATCGCCACACCAGACGCCGCACCGAACGCCGCCCCGATCCCCGCACCGATGGTCGCCCCGATCCCCGCCCCCACGACCACCCCCGGCCCCCGCGGCACCGTCACGGCCGCGACCCAGATGAGCCTCTTCACGGTGGACGGCCTGATCCGCGCCCAGGTGCGCCGGGACGTGGGGGCCTGGCATCCGCCGACGGACGTCCACCGGGCGCATCTGCGCTGGGCGGCCACCCAGCGCGACTGGGGGCCGGACGAGCGCCGCAAGGACAACGGGTGGTTGGCGCGGGAGGAGTGGTTGTACGCGCGGAGGAACCCGCCCCGGGCCTGCCTCACGGGTCTCGGTGACGAGCGCCTGGGGACGGTGGAGAGGCCGAAGAACCCGGATGCGGCCGATGCGGGCGCGCTGGTGCGCTCGGCGCCGTTCGGGCTGCTGGTGGGGTGGGAGCCGCAGTTGGTGTGCCAGTTGGCGGTGGAGTGCGCGGCGCAGACGCACGGCGCTCCGGCGGCGATGCTGGCGGCGGGCGCGTTCGCCGTCACGGTCCATGGGCTGGCGCGGGGCGCGTCCTTGGAGGCGGCGGTGGGCCGGGCCGTGGAGCTGGTGGCGGCGCGCCCGGGGCACGAGCCGGTGACCGAGGCGTTGGGCCGGGCGGTCGGAGCCGTACGGGAGGGGGCGCCGGACGCGAAGCGGGTGGCGGCGCTCGGGGCCGGCGGGGACGGGGCGGAGGGGCAGTTGGCGGCGGCCGTCTACTGCGCGCTCGTCGGCGAGGACGTACGGCACGGGCTGCGGCTCGCGGTGGGCCACGACGGTCCGTCGGCGGTGACCGGCGCGCTCACGGGCGCGCTGCTGGGCGCCCTGCACGGCGAGACGGCCCTCCCGCCGGCCTGGCTGGCCGAACTGGAGGGCCGTGCGACCGTCCTCGCCCTCGCGGACGACTTCTCGATGGAGATGACGCAGGGCGCCGCCCTGCACGGGCCGACGGAGTCCTCGCCGGGTTGGCTGGCCCGCTACCCGAGGGCCTGACGAAGCCCGTCGCGGCCGCGGTCCTGGCCCGCCGGTCGCCGAGGGCCTGAAGCAGCCGTCGCGCGTCGTCCCGTGGTCGTTTCGCTACGCCAGTGGCCGGTCGGTGCGGGGCCGGTCGGCCTCTTCGTCGCGTCCCTGGATGGGGAGGGCGACCGCTGTCCCGCCGTCCGAGCCGATGCGGTCGAGCAGTGCGTCCCGCTCGGGGGTGTCCTCCGGCTTGGCGTGGCCGATGAGGACGTAGAGGACGAGGGAGGTGGCGAGGGGGGAGACGATCTGGATCTGGAGTTCGACGCCGTCGAGGCCGTAGTTGGTGAGCCAGAAGACGAAGAGGCCGGCGGCCCAGGAGACGAGGGCGGCGGTGGGGCCGGACTTCCGGAAGGTGCGGAGCAGGCCGAGCATGAAGGGGATGGCGATGGGGCCCATGAGGCCGGCCACCCACTTGATGACGACGGTGATGATGTCCTTGAAGGTGGGGGAGTTGACCTGGGTGGCGACGGCCATGGACAGGCCGAGGAAGGCGATCGTCGACCAGCGCGCGGCGAGCAGTCCGGCCCGCTGGGTCCAGCTCCGCGCGGCCTTGCTGAGGACGGGGGCGATGTCGCGGGTGAAGACGGCCGCGATGGCGTTGGCGTCGGAGGAGCACATGGCCATGGTGTGGGAGAAGAAGCCGACGACGACGAGGCCGAGGAGGCCGTGCGGCAGGAGTTGTTCGGTCATGAGGGCGTACGCGTCGGAGCCGTCGGGCTTCTTCGGGTCGACGAGCAGCGGCGCGCACCACATGGGGAAGAAGAGGACGAGCGGCCAGACGAACCAGAGGGCGGCGGAGAGCCGGCCGGAGCGGGTGGCTTCGCGGGCGGACGGGGTGGCCATGTAGCGCTGGGCCTGGTTCCACATGCCGCCGCTGTACTCGAAGGTCTTGATGAAGAGGTACGCGAGGAGGAAGGTCAGCGTGTACGGGCCGGCCGTCGGCGCGGTGTGGCCCTGGAGTTCGGGCCGGTCCCACACGGTCCACAGGGCGTTGATCCCGCCGAGCTTGCCGAGGACGGCGACGAGCATCGCGATGCCGGCGAGGAGTTGGATGACGAACTGGCCGAGTTCGGTGAGGGCGTCGGCCCAGAGTCCGCCGACGGTGCAGTAGACGCCGGTGACGACGCCGGTGATGAGGATGCCCTGGTTGAGGGAGATGCCGGTGAAGACGGAGAGCAGGGTGGCGATGGCGGCCCATTTGGCGCCGACGTCGACGATCTTCAGGAGGACGCCGGACCAGGCGAGGGCCTGCTGGGTGGGGAGGTTGTAGCGGTCCTTGAGGTATTCGAGGGGGGAGGCGACGCGGAGGCGGGAGCGCAGCCGGTTGAGCCGGGGCGCGAAGAGGTGGGCGCCGATCGCGATGCCGATGGCGATGGGGAAGGACCAGGTCACGTAGGAGGTGACGCCGTAGGTGTAGGCGATGCCCGCGTATCCGGTGAACATCACGGCGCTGTAGCCCGACATGTGGTGCGAGATGCCGGAGAGCCACCAGGGCATCCGGCCGCCGGCGGTGAAGAAGTCGGAGACCGTGTCCACGCGCTTGTGGGACCAGATCCCGATCGCGACCATCACGCCGAAGTACCCGATGAGCACGACCCAGTCGAGACTGTTCATTGCGCCCCTCCATGAGATCCGGTCAGTCTTCTGAACGCGGTTCATCGTGTGGGGAGTTGTGAGGGCGCGACAATGCAACGGAGGGTCAAGGGACAGTAAAATCGTTCTGTTTACTGACCCTTGTTCACGTCCTTGAACATCCTCTTGAATGCGTGCGCGTGGTCGGGGGAGGCGTCAGCGCATCAGCTCGCCCGCGTTGACCAGCAGCGACTGGCCCGTGATCGCCCGCGCCCGGTCCGAGGCGAGGAACGCCGCCGCCTCGGCCACGTCGCCGTCCGTCGCGAGCTCCGGCAGCGCCATCCGCTCGGTGAGCCGGGCCAGGACGTCGGCCTCCGGCACGCCCTCGGTGTGCGCGGTGAACCGGACGTACGCCTGCACCGGCGGGCCCCACATCCACCCCGGCAGCACGGTGTTGACCCGGATCCGGTGCGGCCCCAGCTCGTGCGCCAGCGAGTACATCGCCGAGGTCAGCGCCCCCTTCGAGGCCGCGTAGGCCGCCTGTCGCACCTGGGTGGGCGCGGCCACCGCCGACTGCGTCCCGATCAGGACCACCGAGCCCCCGCCCGCCTTCAGCGCCGGCAGGCAGGCCCGGGTCATCCGCAGCGTGCCGAGCAGGTTGACGTCGATGACCCCCTGCCAGGTCGCGAAGTCCGCGTCCTCCAGGCCCCCGAAGTAGGAGTCCCAGGCGGCGACGTGCACGACCGCGTCGATCCCCCCGAACCGCTCGACGGCCAGCGCGGCCAGCGCCCCGCACTGCTCCTCGTCGGTGATGTCCGCGGCCCGGTACGCCGTGCGGCGGCCCTCCGGGTCGATGTCGGCGGCGGACTTCGCCAGGTTGGCCTCGGTCCGCGCGCCGAGCACCGCGTTCCCCCCGTCCCGCACCACCGTCTCGGCGATCCGGTGGCCGAGCCCCGCGCCGACCCCCGACACGACGACCGTCTTCCCCTGGAGCAGCATCCGGACCCTCCTCGACCCTGGCCAAGTATCTGACGGTCCGTCAGAGTAGGTCTCCGTCACCGACTTGGGAAGGGATACGAGAGTGAGCGAGGAGACCCGCAGCGAGACGTACGCGGAACTGGCGGCCGTCGGGCCGTACGGCGTGCGGCCCGGCCACGCGCTCATCACCATGGTCGAACCGCATCCGGGCCAGGAGTACGCGTACAACCGCTGGTACGAGGACGACCACTACTACGCCGGCGCCATGGCCATGCCCTGGATGTACGCCGGCCGCCGCTGGGTCGCCACCCGCGACCTCCAGGAGCTGCGCCGCCCGGAGAAGTCCGCCGTCGCCCAGCCCGTCACCGCCGGCTGCTACCTCTCCACCTACTGGATCACCGCCGGCCGCTACGACGACCACATGAAGTGGACCGTCGGCATCAACAAGCGCCTCAACCGCGACGGCCGCGTCCACCAGGGCCGTACCCACGTCTTCACGGCCTTCCAGGACCACGCCGCCACCGTCTACCGCGACGGCGCCGCCGGCCCCCGCGACTTCCACGCCCTCGACCACCCCTACGCCGGCCTCGTCCTCCAGGTCCTCGACACCGACGGCCCCGAAGCGCGCTCCGACGTCCTCGACCGCCTCCGCACCCGCGACCTCCCCCGCCGCCTCGCCGGGTCCCCCGCCGCCATGGTCACCGTCTTCCGCCCCACGCCCCTCCCCGGCGACCGCATGACCTACGTCAAGCAGGTCGAAGGCGTCGACACCCGCCTCACGCTCCTCTGGTTCCTCGAAACCGACCCGAGAACCACCTGGGCGGACCACTTCGCCGACCTCGACACCCTCGCCACCCCCCACGCCCGCACCGAACTCCTCGCCCCCTTCATCCCGACGATCCCCGGCACGGACCGCTACGTGGACGAACTGCGCTGACGCGCTCACGGGGCTCGGTGGCGCTCCGGGGCCCGGTGGCCTTCACGGGCGGGGCGGCCCTTCACGGGCGGGGCGGCCCTTCCGGGGCTCGGTGGCGCTTCCGGGCAAAGACCGAGCCCCCTCGGCCAGGACGGCGGACCGGACGAGAGGGCTCTTCGCGTACTGCTGGTGACGGCGTGCGTGCACCGGGCTCAGAGTGCCCCGGCGCTCACCTCGCCGACGAAGGCGTTCCACGATCCCGGGCCGAAGTTGATGGACGGGCCCTCGGGGGCCTTCGAGTCGCGCACCGCGATCGATGCCACGACCGGGGACTTCACTTCGACGCAGGCTCCGTTACCACCCGAGTAGGAGGACTTGGTCCACGTGTCGGTCGCACCCTGAATGATCGCCATTGTGCTCAACTCCGGTTTCTGCCAGTGAGTATGTCGCGCCAGCGTTCTTGCCGGCGTGATCGACGCTACTCGCCGGCCCCGTCGGGCGGGACCGGCGTTCACACGACCGGGTGGCATATTCCAACTGGACTTCCGTGGGAGCGATCACGCGGTGTACCGTGCCCGCCCCGGCCGGGCCGGGTCAGCCCTGGGCGTGCTTCTTGGCCATCTTCGCGATGAATTCGCGGGTCTGGTCCACGTTCAGCGCCTGCGCCCTGAGGTGCTCGTACATGACGCTGTACTTGCCGACGTCCTGCGCCTTCTCCAGGTACAGGTCGCTCGTCACGCCCTCGATGTACACGACGCTGGAGTCGGAGGTGTCGGGGAACTCCAGGATCGAGTACTGCCCGCTGATCCCCGGATGCGCGCCCATCTCGAACGGGATCACCTGCACCGTGACGTGCGGCAGGTGCGACTGCTCGACCAGGTGCTCCAGCTGCTGCACCATCAACTGCCGGGACCCGACGATCCGGTGCAGCGCGCCCTCGTCGATCACCGCCCACAGCCGCAGCGGACGCTCCTCGTCCCGGATCCGGTCCTGGCGGCGGGTGCGGACCGTGACCCGCTTCTCGATGTCCGCCGGCGTCGACTCCGGCATCGCGCCGGAGATCACGGCCTCCGCGTACGCGGGCGTCTGCAGCAGTCCGGGGATGATCTGCGACTCGTACATCCGCAGGCTCTCGGCATCCGTCTCCAGGCCGATGTAGACGCTGTACGGGATGTCGCCGAAGGCGTGCCACCAGCCCTGCTGGCGGGAGTCCTTGGCCATCTGCATGAGGGAGTCGACCATGCGCTCGTCCTCGACCTCGTAGACCCCGCACAGGTCGCGGACGTCGCGCTGGCTGATGGAGCGGCGGCCGTTCTCCAGCCGGCTGATCTTGGACTGGGAGACGAGGAGGCGCTCGGCGACCTGTTCGGCCGTCATGTTCTTCGCCTCGCGGAGCTTGCGCAGCTCCTGGCCCAATCGGCGTCGCCTGACGGTGGGGTTGACACTGGACGCCACGGAAACTGCACCTCCGGCTGGTCTGCTGCGTAGCTGTGAGTACCTTCCGCTTGGCAGACTGCCACCAATGACCAGGTGTGCGCTGGGAAACGACGACAACGCACATGTGCGGGGCGGCCGTCCAGACCGCCCCGCACAGCTGTGCGGCTCCCGGGTGGGTACGTGGTGCTCAGGGCCCCGTCGCGCGGTGCCCCGTCGTGCGGTGGTTCAGTGCACCGCCGCGCGGGCCATGCTGCCGCGCGGTTGTGCCGGAACACCCGCGGCCGGCGCGCGGCGCGGTTGCGCCGCGGCACCGTTCTGGACGTCCATCACGGCGTGCGCGACGAGACCGCCCATCGGGTCGTGCCGGATCAGGTCGCGCAGCCGGGACCGCGACGACCGTCCTTCGTTGCCGGGGTAGAGGTGCTTCCCGAGACCGACCGCGTGGGCCAGCGCGGCAAGCGCCGCGGTCCGCGGGTCCGGCGGTACGCCGGTGCGGATCGCACTGTCCAGCCGGGAACGGATCTCCCGACTGATCGCCGTGTCCGTCGCCTGGTAGCGAGTCGTCGGCAACACCCCGCACATCTGGGTCTCCACGGCATGCACCATGCCGCATCGCTCCAGATGCGAGAGATACGTCTGACGGAGCCCCAGTCGGGGTCCGCCGATCCAGTGGACGGCCCGAACCGGGCTGCCGCGCCTGCGCAACAGCTCCAGTGCGGAGTCCAAGGTCGGATCTCCGGTCGGCCGTGGCATCACCACGGCGATACGATCCCCGTCAGGGGCTATCCGGCCTGCCAGCGCCAGCTCCACTAGCTGTGCACCGGCCAGACCGAGGTCGAGCGACTGCGGCTGCGCTGTGGTACCCGTGGTCGGGTCCAGAGCGAGCAGCAGAAGCTCTTCCGGAATGGTTCTGCGGCTCCTGCCCATCCATGCCTCCCCGCGTGGATGAATGACAGGGTGACCCCTCTCACATTCATCTGTCGAGAGTGCCTGGGTGGTTAATCCGGGAACCAGTAGGTATGTCGTTCTCGTCTAGCACGGGAGCCAAGGGGTTCACACAGGACACTGGTACACGGTTCGGACGTACGCATGACGCATGGAGGAGGCACGGTGGCGGGCGAGTCCCCCGACAAGGCGGAGCAGCAGGGGTCGTCTCAGGAGACGGCGGCCTCGGGCGGCGGCAACCGGGATCCCAGGCTCGCCGTACTCCGCGAGTCAGAGCCCCCGTCGTCCGCGCCCGCCTCACGGGTCCAGGTCGACCAGCCGACCGCCGTCTTCAAGACCCTCGCACCGCGCACCCCTGAGGACGACGCGCCGAAGCCGGCGACGGACGCGCCGGGCGACGCGGGTGACGAGGGCGACGAGGACGCCGCGGGCGATGCGCCCGAGGCGGTTTCCGACGCGCCCGAGGCCGCGGACGCCGCGCCGGCGGCCGTGGAGGCCCCCGACGGCGAGGCCGAGCCGGAGAGCGCGCGCCTGAAGGCCGCTGTGGCGGCGTGGATGGCCACGGCGGAGAAGTCCGACGGCGAGGCCGAGGCTGACGGTGGGGCTGAGGCCGCTCCTGAGGCTGCTGGGGCATCCGAGGCCTCCGAGGCCCCTGAGGGCTCTGCGGACGCGTCCGAGGCCGAGGGTGACGGCTCTGAGGGCGACGAGCCGGACGGCGAGCCCGCGGACGAGCCCGAGGCGGACGACGAGGGCGACGAGGAGCCGGTCGAGGACGAGGCTCCCGCCGAAGCCAAGGCGCCGGTCGAGGACGAGGCGCCGGTCGAGGAGAAGGCTCCCGTCGAGGGCGGGGCCTCCGCCGCGTCGTGGTTCGCCGCGCGGAAGACGGCGGCGGCCGAGAAGGCGGCGGAGAAGCCGGCGGCGGCCGAGAAGCCGGCGGCGGAGGCCGCGGCGGACGAGCCGGACGTCGACGACGAGCCGGACGTCGACGACAAGCCCGTCGACCAGCCGACGGCCATGTTCAAGATGGTCCGGCCGCCGGCCGGACCCGCCGTCGATCAGCCGACGACCGCGCTGAAGCTTCCGCCGGGCCTGGCGGGCGACTCCGACAGCGAGCGCACCAGCACGTTCCTGCCGCTGCGCGCGGACATCCCCGCCGAGCGGAAGGCCGAGGAGGCACGGGCGGCGCGGGAGGCCGCGGAGGCCCCCGCCGCACCGGCCGCCAAGGCCGCCGCGCAGGCGCCCGCGCCCGCCAAGGCCGCCGCACCGGCCCCGGCACCCGCGCCCGCCAAGGCCGCCGAGCCCTCGCAGCAGGCCGCGGCCGTACCGCCCGCCGCGCTCGCCGAGCCGGAGCGGACGCGGCAGCAGCCGCTGCCGCCGCTGCCGCCGCTCGACCTGCTCGCGGAGCTGACGAACACGCCGCCGCCGGCGCCGACGGCCGTGCGGACGACGATGCGGCGGGTCAGGATCTGGACTCCGCTGGTCCTGCTCCTGCTGATCGTCTTTGCGATCGTACAGATGGTGCGACCGCTGCCTGCGCCGGTGCTGACCCTGACGGCCGCGCCGACGTTCACGTTCGAGGGCGGCGCGCTGGACATGGCGTGGCCGAACGAGGGCCAGGGCGCCGTCGAGGTCGAGGGCGTCGGTTACATGGGCCTGTACGGGCCGCAGAAGCCGGCCCCGATCGCGAGCGTCACGAAGACGATGACGGCGTACGTGATCCTCCGTGACCACCCGATCAAGGGGACGGCGACCGGGCCGCGGATCACCATCGACAGGAAGGCCGCCGAGCAGGCCGGTGCGCAACACGAGTCGACGGCGGCGGTCAAGGAGGGGCAGACCTACACGCAGAAGGAGCTGCTCGAGCTCCTGATGGTCCCCTCCGCGAACAACGTGGCGCGGCTGCTCGCCCGCTGGGACGCCGGTTCGGAGGCCGCGTTCGTCGAGAAGATGAACGCCGCCGCCAAGGACCTGGGCATGACCCAGACCGTGTACACGGACCCGTCCGGTCTGCTCGACACCACCATGTCGACCCCGCAGGACCAGCTGCGGCTGGCGAAGGCGGTCATGCAGTACGACGTGTTCCGCGAGATCGTGAACATGCCGAGCATGACGGTCGACGGCATCCCCGGCCGGATCGAGAACAACAACAACATCCTGCTCGAAGACGGTGTGAGCGGCATCAAGACCGGCTCCTCCACCCCGGCGGGCGGCAACCTGCTCTGGTCGGCGAACACCGTCGTCGACGGCCAGAACCGCCGCATCCTCGGCATCGTCATGGGGGCGAAGGACGCCAAGATCCTCAACGACAAGCTGCAGCTCGCCATCGACTACAGCCTCAAGGTGATCAAGCGGGCGCAGAAGCTCGTCACCTCCGCCGCCGTGGTCGAGAAGGGCCAGGTCCTCGGCTACATCGACGACGGCCTCGGCGGCCGGACCCCGGTCGTGGCCACCAAGGAGCTCAAGGCCATCGGCTGGCCGGGCCTCGAAGTGAAGCTGGAGCTCACCGACGGCGGCAAGGCCGTCCCGCACGCCGGCAAGGCGGGCGACATCATCGGCACGGTGTCCATCGGCACCGGCGCCGGCAAGGTCAGCTCCCCGGTCGCCCTGCAGGCCGACCTCCTGGAGCCGGGCTTCGACAAGAAGCTCAAGCGTCTGGGCTGACCGGTCCGGCTGAGGATCGTTCGATCGGCGGGCGCCCCGGATTCCCGGGGCGCCCTGCTGTTAGCGTTCCGGGGGGACGAGAAGCAGCGCGCGTGATCCACGCGAGAAGCGAGACGGGAAGCACGGGAAAGGGCCGCAGTGACCACCGCCGAGCCGACACGCGCCGACCGCGCGGACTCCGCCCCCGACGTCTACGGTGAGACGCGTGACCCACGCGAAGCCCGCGACACCGGTGACGCCGACGGCGAATCCGGTACCGATACCGGGCGCTCTTCGCTCGCGCGAATAGTGCTTCCGACTCAGCGGCCGGCCCCCGCACCCCCCTCGACGCCGCAGCTCGCCGCCGCCCCGCGGCGCAAGCGGCGCTACACGGTCATGGCGGCCGCCGGGCTCGCCGCCGTCACCCACATCCTGTGGTTCTTCTTCTTCGCGAACAGCGGCGGGGACCTGGCCGCGCAGGACGCGTGGGCCGAGTTCGTCGGACGGCACCCGGACTCCGCGTACAACCTGGCCTGGTACGGCGGGATGCACCCCGTCTCGTACAGCGTCGTCTCGCCGTATCTGATGTCGTTGCTCGGCGTCCGCAGCACGATGATGGTGGCCGGCACGCTGTCGGCCGCGCTGACGGCGCTGATCCTGGTCCGGGTGCCGGCGGTCCGCAATCCGCTGGCCTGCTCGGTGGCGGCCGTGTTCGCCTTCCTCTGCAACGCCCTGTCGGGCCGGGTCACCTTCGGCCTCGGCATGATGTTCGCGCTCGGCGCGGTCGCCGCCGTCTTCTGCTGGCCGCACCGCTGGCGCCGCAAACGCTGGGCGAAGGCCGCGGTCGCCGCGCCGCTCGCCGGCCTCGCGACCGCGTGCAGCCCGGTCGCCGGACTGTTCCTCGGGATCGCGGCGGCGGCGCTGTTCCTCAACAAGCGGCGCCCCGGCGCGTACGCGCTCGGTCTGGCCCCGGTGGCCGTCGTCGCGCTGTCCTCGTGGCTCTTCCCCTTCTCCGGCACGCAGCCGATGGCCTTCGGCTCGACCGCGCTGCCCCTGCTCTTCGGGGTGCTCGTCTTCCTCCTCGTCCCGGCGGACTGGCGCACGGTCCGCACGGCCGCCGCCGTGTACACGGTCGGCACGCTGCTCACCTGGCTGATCGACTCGCAGATCGGCTCGAACATCTCGCGGCTGCCGATGCTCTTCGCCGGCGTCGTGCTGCTCGCCGCCCTGCCGTACACCGCGCCGCGCTCGCGCCGCTGGTACGCCCTGCTGCTCGCCTTCGCCGGGCTGAACTTCTGGATCGGCTTCAAGGGCGTCGACGACGTCATCCGCACCGCCCCGGACGCCTCCTGGGCGCGCGAGCTCGCCCCGCTGGTCAACCAGCTCCAGGTGCGGGACGCCCGCAAGGCGCGGGTCGAGGTCGTGCCGGCCTCCAGCCACCGCGAGTCCTCCGCCCTCAGCCCGTACATCAACCTGGCGCGGGGCTGGAACCGGCAGGCCGACATGGAGCGCAACCCGCTCTTCTACGACGACACCCTCAACGCCGTGAACTACCAGGACTGGCTCGACCGCTGGGCCGTCCACTACGTCGTCCTGCCCACCGGCGCCCCCGACTCGGGCGCCGAGCGCGAGGCGGAGCTGGTCGAGGGCGGCCTGCCGTACCTGAAGCAGGTCTGGTCCGACGAGAACTGGCGCCTCTACGAGGTCGATGACCCCACGCCGCTCGCGGACCCGCCCGCGCAGGTCGTCAGCGCGGAGGAGAACGAGGTCGTCATCCGGGTCGGCAGCCCCGGCCGCGTCCTCATCCGCGTCCCGTACTCGCCCTGGCTCGCCCTCGTCGACGACCAGGGCGGCAAGATCGAGGCGCCCCAGGAGACCGAGGCCTCCAAGCTGGCCCGCGAGGAGTCCGAGACCGAGCTCCCGAAGGTGTTCGCCAACGAGCAGGGCTGCCTCTTCAAGACCGAGGCGGACGTCGAGGGCGACGAATGGACCACCCTCATCGCCCCCAAGGCGGGCGTCTACCGCCTCGCCGCCCCCTACAAGCTCTCCCGCGGCACGGCCTGCCCGGAGGAGCTCCGCTGAGCCGCGGCGCCGCGCGGCTGCCTCCCGTGCGGGTCCGTCACGGCTCGCGGTAGCCGGCGAGCATCCGACGCATGCCGAAGGCGTGGCCGCCGCTGCCGATGACGAGGAGCCGGTAGACCCGCCCCGCCACCCCGGGGAACGCCGCCCGGCTCTCGGCGGCCAGCCGCGTGCGGCCGTCCCCCAGGGGCTCCAGCCGGAAGACCAGGCTGTACGTGGAGAACCGGTGCGAGCCCGCGAGCGCCAGCTCCCGCCCCGGGACGGCGGCGACCACCCGGAAGCCGGGGTACGCCGATCCCTCCGCGAGCGGCCGCGGCCCGGCCGCCTCCCGCGGATCACCGCCCACCAGCCGGACGTAACGTGCCCCGCCCGCACCGGACAGCGAGCGGTCCAGGCGGACGAGGAGCCGGTCCCACAACTCCTCGGCCCCGGCCTCCACCGTCACGGTGTGCTCGTCCACGAACGGCAGCGGGACCGCCGCACCTGTCGTCATCGCCGTTCCCCCCGGCCGTACGTGATCACGTTCCGATGCTAGGGCCTGTCCGGAAAGCGGCGCCGTCTGCCCGCAGGGGCAGGGCGCCGGACGGTCAGGCCGGGTCCTGGCGGGTCCTGACGGGTCCTGGCGGGTCCACCGAGTCGCGGATGCGGACATTCCGGATAAAGATGGCGAATCGTGGACCTTGGTGCCCCCGCGGCACCCCGGGAGGTGGACAGGGATGTCCGAGCTCATCGTCATCGGTTACGACGACCTCGACCGGGCCGAGCAGGCCTTCGGCACGGTGCAGGAGCTCCAGCGCGACCAGGTCGTGCGCCTGAACGGACTCGCGGTCGTCTCCGTCGACACCGAGGGCCGCACCCACGTCGACACGTCCAGCCGCGTCGTCGGCGTCACCGCCGCCACCGGAGCCCTGTGGGGAGCGATCTTCGGAATCCTCTTCCTGCTGCCCGCCGTCGGGCTCCTCACCGGCGCCGCCCTCGGTGGTCTGGTCGGCCGGCTCAGCAAGTCCGGAGTCGACGACCGGTTCCGCGAGCAGGTCGGCGACCTGCTCAAGCCGGGCTCCGCGGCCGTGGTCCTCATGGCGTCGAAGCTCACCGAGGACAAGTTCACCGCGGCCATGCAGCAGCACGGCGGCACGGTCCTGAAGACCTCGCTCAGCGACCAGGACGAGAAGGACCTGGCCGAGCAACTCACCGGGCTGGGCCCAGGGCCCGGTCCTGGCCCCCAACCCGGCCCTGGCCCTGGCCCCCAACCCGGCCCTGGCCCTGGCCTCGGACCCGACGCTGGCCCCGGACCCCGGTAGCCCCGCCCCCCACGGCCCCCACAGCTGACTACGGCCCCCACACACCCCCCATGCCCCCCACACCCCCCACGGCACAGGCCCGACCACCGGCCCCCGCCGCCCCTCACGCGAAAGGTCTCCCCATGCACCCCGCGCTCAGCACCGACGTGCTCGCCGACCTCCGGCGTCCCCGGCCCTACCCCGCCCTGTCGCTCGTGATGCCGACCCACCGCCGTGAGCCGGACAACACCCAGGACCCCGTACGGCTGCGCAACCTCCTGGCCCGGGCGGAGAAGGCACTCCAGGAGGACCCCGCCGTCACCCGGGAGCGGCGCGCGGACGTGCTGAGCGAGCTGGAGCGGGCCGCCGCCGACGTGGACCTCGCCCACGCCGAGGAAGGCCTCGTCATCCACGTGGCCCCCGGCGAGCACCACGTGTGGTCGCTCGCCCGGAGCGTCCCCGAGCGCGTCGTCCTCGCCGACACCTTCCTCACCCGCAACCTCGTCGCCGCCGAGGCCGCCGAACGGCCGTACTGGGCGCTGGCCCTGGCCGCGGACCGGATCTCGCTGTGGAGCGGCGGGCCGGAGCGGGCCGAAGAGCACACGGAGGACGGCTTCCCGCTGACGCGGAGCCTCGCCGACCCGGACGCGGAGCGCAAGGAACGCGTCGGCGACCTGCCGAGCACCTTCCGCGACGAGGACGCGCGGTCCTTCTTCCGCGAGGCGCACGAGGCGCTGCGGACCGTCCTCGCCGCCGCGCCGCGCCTGCTGTACGTGATCGGCGAGGCGCCGGCGGTCGCCCTCCTGGAGGAGACCGGCTCCCTGCCGCAGGGCACGACCTCCGTCCCCCACGGCGGCCTCGCCGCCGGACCGGGGGAAGCCGTGCGCACGGCGCTCGCCCCGCTCCTCGCCGCGCAGCGGGAGGCCCTGACCACCACCGTCCTGGCCGAGCTGGACGCGGCGCGCGGCCGGCACGAGTACGCCGGCGGCCTCGACGAGGTCCACCGGGCCGTGCGGGACGGCCGGATCCGGCTGCTCGCCGTCGAGGAGCACTTCCGCACCACCGTGCGCGACTACGGCGACCACCTCGAACCCGCGAAGAGCTCCGACCTCGACTCCCGCGAGGACATCGTGGACGACATCGTCGAACAGGCCCTGGAGACGGGCGCAGAGGTGCGGTTCGTGCCGGACGACGCCCTCACGGACTCGGCCCGCATCGCCGCCGTGCTGCGCTACTGAACGCGCCGCCGACCATGACCGATCTCGATCCCCACACGGCACAGGAGGACACCGACGTGCACGGCTCGGAACCCCACGGGCGACGACCGATCAGGGCCAGGACGATCCGGAGCGGGTCCGCCCGGGGCGGGTCCGCCCGGGGCGGGTCCGCCCGGGGTGGGACGGCCCGGGCCAGGGCGGCCGGCGCCGCCCTGGCCGTCGTCCTTACCACGCTCGGCGCGGTCACCCTCGCGGCCTGCGACGGCGGCGGCGACGACAGCACCTCCACCCCGTCGTTCAGCGACCGCCCCTCGCCGCCGGACACCGGTTCGTTCTCCGGCGAGCCCCCTTCCAACGTGGCCTCGGCGGCGGAGTCGCGCATCGCGTCCGCCCAGGCCTCCGCGGCCTCCGCCGCCGCCTCGGCCTCCGCGCGGGAGGCCGAGCGCAAGGCGTCGATCGGCGCCGAGGTCGAACGCTCCCGCCAAGCCGCCGAGAACGCCCTGAAGGGCGTCGAAGGCAGGGGCAACGCCCTCGGCGAGGTCGCGATGACCGGCAAGCCCCGCGCCGACACCGGCGGCCTGCTCGCCGTCGTCGTCACCATCACCAACAAGACGAACGCACAGGCCTCCTACGCCGTCCAGGTCGACTTCCTCGACCCCTCCGGCAAGGTCGTCGAGACCCAGTTCACCGGAGCGGAGGACCTCCCGCCCGGCGACCGCGCCCAGCCCCTGGTCATCAGCCGCGCGCCGGCCGAACCGGTGCTGACGCCGAGGCTCACCAAAGCCCAGAGGTACTGAGAACCGAGAGGGGACCACCCGCATGTCCGAACTCATCGTCATCGGCTACGACGACCACGCCGTCGCGACCAAGGCCTTCAAGACGGTCCAGAAGCTCCGTGACGACCACGTCGTCACCCTCGCCGGCCTCGCCGTCGTCAAGGTCGACGAGGACGGCGAGACCCATGTGGACACCCCCGCGAAGTCCGAGGAGATCGCCCTGTCGGCGACGGCCGGCGCCCTCTGGGGCATGGTCTTCGGGATGCTCATCCTCACCCCGGCCATGGGCGTCGTGGGCGCGGCCATCGGCGGCCTCATCGGCAAGCTCAACCAGATGGGCGTCGACAAGGGCTTCCGCAAGAAGGTCAGCGACCTCCTGGAGCCCGGCTCCGCCGCCGTCGTGATCATGGCCTCCAAGATCACCGAAGCCCGGTTCACCGCGGCCATGGAACCCTTCGGCGGCACCGTCCTCAAGACCTCCCTCTCCGAGGACAGCGAGCGCGAGCTCGCCGAGCAGCTCGCGGGCCCCGAGACGGCGGCCTGACACCGGAGCCGTACGCCCCGCGTGCCGACGGGCCGCTGCCCCTCCGTCC